>DAIDKA010000088.1 GCA_027451085.1 Gammaproteobacteria bacterium | reverse complement strand
GACCGACAAGCTGCAATTGAAGCGCGTGGAGTTCCTGGAAATGGGGCACGACGCAGACGACAGCAGCGAGGTGGACGGGGACGAGGCTGAACGCTTCGATGCTGACTTCACCGTGATGGCGGGAGAGCTGGCGAAGCTGCTGCAGGACGTGGTCGAAGTGCTGGGCGGAGAGACGCAGCAGGCGCAAGCTGCCTGAAGTTTTACGCTAATCTCCACCGTCAACCAGGCGGTGGAGTATCCCGGTGAAGTTCGAGCGGTTCCGTACGGTGGCGGTGACTGGCCTTGCGCTCGCGTGCGGCCTCGTCTGTGGTGCGCGCAGCCAGGCGGCAGCGGCCCCGGCTCCGGCCCTGATGCTCTTCGGTGAGGCGCACAGCGGTGCTGATCCGACCCTGCACCGTCTGGGTGGTTCGCTGCGTGAGCTGGCCGCGCGGGCTGCGGCGCAGCACCCGCAGCTGGCACGGCTGCGGGCGGTCAATCCCGCCGTGCACCTGCGGCTGGCGGCGCCGCTGACAACCCCGGAAATCCTGATCGACGCGCTGGCGGACGGGGATGCGGCACTGCTGACGCGGCGCCTTGAAGCCTTGGGCTTGCGTGAAGCGGCGGTCCACGGCAACAGCGTGGGTGGCTGGTTGCCGGTCTCCGCGCTGGCCGAGGCGGGCAGGCTGCCCGGGCTGCGCCTGGCGCGCGCTTCGATGCCCCGCAGGCGGGCCACGGGGCCGGTGGCGCTGCAGGGGGACTTCGCCCAGTACAGCGCGGCCCTGCGGGCCGCGAATCCCGCGCTCAACGGCAGCGGCATCACGGTGGGAGTGCTGTCCGACAGCTTCAACTGCTATGGCTACTACGCTGCGAACGGTCCCGCAGCCAATACCGCAGGCGGCGTGTACGGCTACGCGACCAACGGCTTCACCGCCACTTATGCCGACGATGAGGCCAGTGGTGCGCTGCCCTCGGGGGTGACCGTGGTGAAAGAGGCCAGCTGCGCCGACTACGGCGCGCCACAGCAGGTGCCGTTTTCGGACGAGGGGCGCGCCATGCTGCAGATCGTGTACGTCGTGGCGCCCGGGGCTTCCCTGGCGTTCCGCACGGCGATCAACAGTGAGGCGGACTTTGCCAACGGCATCCTGCTGCTGCAGCAGCTGGGCGCTCGCGTGATCGCGGATGACATCGGCTATCCCGATGAGCCGTTCTTCCAGGACGGGGAGATCGCGCAGGCCATCGACCAGGTGGCGGGCGAGGGGGTCGCGTATTTCTCTGCGGCGGGCAATGACGGGCGCAACTCCTGGGAGTCGAGTTCGCCGGTGTTCGCCACGGACGTGAGCACCGGCACCCAGAACCTGGATTTCGCCGGGGGCGGGGGTTCGCTGACGCTGCCGGTGAGCATCCCGGCGGTGCCGCCGGGCGACTACGTGGTGCTGGTGCTGCAGTGGGACCAGCCCTACGTCACCGGCGCCAGCGGCAGTCCGGGTTCGAGCAACCAGTTGAACCTGTGCATCGACAGCGCATCACCGCAATCGGACCTGGTTGAGGACAACGAGACGAATGGCTCCGTCAACGGACAGTTCGCGTCCGTGACTTATCCAGCCTGCACGGGCCCGAACGATGTCGGCGCTGATCCGGTGCAGATGCTGGTGGTGGGCAATCCGGCCGACGCCAGCGGTGATACCCAGGCCCAGACCATCAATGTCTCCATCCGCCTGGTCGGCGGCACGGCCCCCGGCAGGGTGAAGCTGCTGGTGAGTGACAACGGCCTGGGCGCGACGATCGACTCGACGCTGGCAACCCAGTCACCGACCATCCAGGGGCATCCCATGGCGACCGGCGCGGTGGCCATGGCGGCAGCGTTCTACATGGACACCCCCGCGTGTGGCACTGCGCCAGCCATGCTTGAGTCTTATTCTTCCTGGGGCGGAGACCCGATCCTGTTTGATACTTCGGGCAACCGCCTGCCGAGCCCTCAAACCCGCAGCAAGCCGGACCTCACGGGGCCCGATGGCGTGAACAACACCATGCTGGGATCCGTAGCGTCCGCGGCGGACCAGACCTCCGCGGTGACTTCCTGCCAGAACAACCGGTCGTACCCCAGCTTCTTCGGCACTTCAGCGGCGACGCCGCACGCCGCGGCAGTCGCCGCGCTGCTGTGGCAGTCACAGTCCGCCGCCAGCGCCGCACAAGTGATCGGCGCGCTGAAATCCGGCGCGGTATCGATGGGCAGCGGCCAGGCCGGTGGCAGTGGTGCCGGTTTCATCCAGGCCCAGGCCGCCCTGGCGGACATGCCGGGCACCAGCAGCAGCGGGAGCAGCGCCGGCAGCAGTGATGCCACTGCCAGCCATCATGGCGGTGGCGGTGCGTTCGACGGGCTGCTGCTGGTGCTGCTGGCGGGCACGTACCTGCTTACTTGCCTCCGCTCTGGCCCCCGCTCTGGGCCTTGCAACGCTCGATGGAGTGGACGATCAGTTCCTGGGCTTCCTCGACGTCCCCCCAGCCCAGGACCTTGACCCACTTGGAGGACTCCAGGTCCTTGTAGTGTTCGAAGAAGTGCTGGACCTGCTTGAGGGTGATCTCGGGCAGGTCTGAGTGGGTGATGATCTTCTCGTAGCGGCGGGTGAGCTTGGTGGTCGGCACCGCGATGATTTTTTCATCCCCGCCGGCCTCGTCCTGCATCTTCAGCACGCCCACCGGACGCACCGCGATCAGGGCGCCGGGCAGCCCGCCGCGCTGGTTCAGCACCAGCACATCGCAGGGGTCGCCGTCGTCGGACAGGGCGTGCGGAATGAAGCCGTAGTTGCCTGGATACCGCATGGAGGTATACAGGAACCGGTCAACCACCAGCGCGCCGGATGCCTTGTCCATCTCGTATTTGATCGGTTCGCCGCCGACGGGGACTTCTACCACGACATTCACTTCGCGCGGCGGATCACCGCCCACCGAGACTGCTTCAAGACGCATCGGAACTCCTTCTGTAGGTATCCCGCTATTATATCCGGCCGGACCGCACCCGGTCCGAACCTGGAGGCTGATCTGCGCAAGTGAGCGAAACCACCTACCGCCAGCGTGACTTCACGCTGTTCCTTGCCCTGCGGGTGTTTTCCACCCTGGCCATGATGATCCAGTCCGTCGCCGTGGGCTGGCAGGTGTACGACCTGGTCCGCTCGCCGCTCGCCCTGGGCTGGGTGGGACTGGCCGAATTCGTGCCGATGTTCCTGCTGACGCTGCCGGCGGGCGCCCTGGTCGACCGCGGCGACCAGCGCCGCGTGCTGTCGCTCGCCTACCTCACCCAGGGCCTGAGCGCGGTGCTGCTGGCGGCGCTGACGGTGGCGGGGGTGCGGGTGGCCTGGCCGTACTATGCGCTGGTCGCGCTGTTCGGCAGCGCGCGCGGGTTCTACGGACCGGCCGCGCAGTCGCTGCTGCCGTTCCTCGTGCCCCCCGA
>DAIDKA010000087.1 GCA_027451085.1 Gammaproteobacteria bacterium | reverse complement strand
TCCCCGCTCTGCTTGTCGCGCCAGCTTTCGGTGGTCGCCACCCGCAGGTTGGCCACGGTCGAACCCGAAGGCATGGCCCGCGTCTCCGGGTCCTGTCCCAGGTGTCCGATCAGTATGACCTTGTTGATGCCGCGTGCCATGGGAGCCGTCCTTGTGTTGTCCGTCTTGGGTGATCCGGCCCGTAGGGGGCCGCAGGGGCGGGATTGTAGGCTCCCGGGCGCCCCCGGCGCGAGCCGGTATTCGTACCGTATTCGTGCAGATATCGGGCGGACCCGTACGCCGGGACGCAATTGCGAGCGCCTGCGTACGGCATAGCCCCGCTCTATCGGGTCGATCAAAACAAGCCATCAGCCACGCGCCGGCAGATACATAGAATCCGTATCCGCGATGTTCAACCCCAAACACAGGGAACAAATCATGCGGAACAAACTCTCCTTGCTGGTTGCCTGCGCGGTCGCGGCAGCCCTGCCTCTGGCGGCCCAGGCCGACCCCCAGGATCCGTCTCAACCCACGTCTCATGAGCCGCGGAACGCGGATTTCTGGTGGCCTGACCACCTCGACCTGTCCCCGCTGCGCCAGCACGACGCACGTTCCAACCCCCTGGGTCCGGACTTCGACTACGCCAGGGCGTTTGCCAAGCTCGACCTAAACGCCGTCAAGGCGGACATCAGGAAGGTTCTGACGACCCCCCAGGACTGGTGGCCGCCGGATTACGGCAACTACGGCCCGTTCTTCATCCGCATGGCCTGGCACGGCTCCGGCACCTACCGCACCTACGACGGCCGTGGCGGCGCCGACGGCGCGGACCAGCGCTTTGAACCGCTCAACAGCTGGCCGGACAACGTCAACCTCGACAAGGCTCGTCGCCTGTTGTGGCCCATCAAGCAGAAGTACGGCCAGAGCCTCTCCTGGGGCGACCTCATGGTGCTGACCGGCAACGTCGCAATGGAGTCGATGGGGTTCAAGACCTTCGGTTTCGCCGGAGGCCGCACCGACGACTGGGAGCCCGACCTGGTGTACTGGGGCCCGGAGATCAAATGGCTCGGCGATGAACGCCACAACGGCGGGCAGCTGCAGAAACCGCTGGGCGCAACGCAGATGGGGCTGATCTACGTCAATCCGCAGGGGCCCAACGGCAATCCCGACCCGCTGGCGGCCGCCAAGGACATCCGCGAGGCCTTCGGCCGCATGGCGATGAACGATGAGGAAACCGTGGCCCTGATCGCAGGCGGCCACACCTTCGGCAAGGCACACGGCGCCCATGACCCGGACAAATGCCTGGGGCCCGAACCGGCCGCCGCCGGCGTTGAGGAGCAGGGGCTGGGCTGGAAGAACAAGTGTGGCAAGGGCAACGGCGATGACACCATCACCAGCGGCCTGGAAGGCTCCTGGTCCGTCAATCCCACCCGCTGGACCACCCAGTACCTGGACAACCTGTTCCACTACGACTGGGTGAAGACCAAGAGCCCCGCGGGCGCCTGGCAGTGGATTCCCTCGGACCCGGATGCGGCGCACCTGACGCCGGACGCGCAGGACCCGACCGTCCGTCATGCGCCCATCATGTTCACCACGGACCTGGCGCTGAAGTTCGATCCGGCCTACCGCAAGATCGCGCTGCGCTTCCACGACCACCCGGAGGAGTTCCAGCTGGCGTTCGCCAAGGCGTGGTTCAAACTCACCCACCGCGACATGGGTCCGCGCGCGCGCTACCTGGGGCCGGATGTGCCGCAGGTCGACCTCATCTGGCAGGACCCGCTGCCGAAGTCAGCCGCGCCGGCGATCAATGCCGCGGACATCACGGCCTTGAAGGCCAGGATTCTCTCCTGCGGCCTGACCGTGCCGCAGTTGGTGCGCACCACCTGGTCCGCTGTGGTGACCTTCCGCGGTACGGACTACCGCGGCGGCGTCAACGGCGCGCGCATCCGGCTGGCGCCGCAGAAGGACTGGGCCGTCAACGACCCGAAGGAACTGGCCACCGTGCTTGCGACACTGTCAGGCATCCAGCGTGACTTCAACCAGGCCCACGCGGGCGGCCGGCAGGTGTCGCTGGCAGACCTCATCGTGCTCGGCGGCGACGCCGCGGTCGAACAGGGCGCCAAGGCCGCAGGCCATACCGTGCACGTGCCCTTCACCCCGGGCCGCGTGGACGCCAGCCAGGAGCAGACGGACGTCAACTCCTTCGCGGTTCTGGAACCCACCAGCGACGCCTTCCGCGACTACTATGACGCAAAGCGCAACGTGGTCTCCCCGGTGCAAGTGATGGTGGACCGGGCGAACCAGCTGACGCTGTCGGTGCCGGAAATGACGGCGCTGATCGGCGGCTTGCGTACGCTCGGCGCCAACGAGGGTGGATCTTCCAACGGCGTGTTCACCGCGCACCCGGGCACGCTGTCCAACGATTTCTTTGTCAACCTGCTCGACATGGGCGTGCAATGGAACAAGTCCGCCACCCCGGGCCTGTATGAGGGCCGCGACCGCCGGACCGGCAGGCTGCTCTGGACGGCGACCCCGGTCGACCTGGTGTTCGGCTCCAACTCGGAGCTGCGCGCAGTCTCGGAAGCCTATGCCGAATCCGACGGCCAGGCGCTGTTCCTCAGGCAGTTCGTGGAAGCGTGGACCCGGGTCACGAACCTGGACCGCTTCGACCTGCACCGCTGAGGCGCCGGACACTGGCCGGGCCTGGGGTTGCGAAACCTCAGGCCCCGGTCAGTCCCCCGTGGGATTAACATGTGCGGGATATGCAGCAGATCCGCGTGCGCGGCGCGCGCACCCACAACCTCAGGAACATCGACATCGACCTGCCGCGCGACCGGCTGATCGTGTTCACCGGCCTGTCCGGCTCGGGCAAGTCCTCCCTCGCCTTCGACACCCTGTATGCGGAAGGCCAGCGCCGCTACGTGGAATCGCTGTCCGCGTACGCGCGCCAGTTCCTGTCCATGATGGACAAGCCAGACGTCGATTCCATCGAGGGCCTGTCCCCGGCCATCGCCATCGAGCAGAAGGCCACCTCCCACAACCCACGCTCCACCGTGTGCACCGTCACCGAGGTCTACGACTACCTGCGCCTGCTGTATGCGCGCGCCGGCACGCCCCGCTGCCCCGACCACGGCATCGACCTCACCGCGCAGACCGTCAGTCAGATGGTCGACCAGGTGCTCAAACTCCCCGCCGACACCGCCGTGGCGCTCACCGCGCCGCTCGTCAGCGAGCGCAAGGGCGAACATGTCCAGGTCTTCGACGACCTCTCGCGCCAGGGCTTCGTGCGCGTGCGCGTCGACGGCCGCATGCATGAACTGGACTCCCTGCCGAAGCTCGATCCCAAGCGCAAACACAGCATCGAGGTCGTGGTGGACCGGCTGAAGGTGCGCGCCGACGCCGCACCGCGCCTGGCCGAATCCTTGGAGACCACGCTGCGCCTGTCCAACGGCCTGGCGCAGCTGATCCTGCTGGCTGACACGGACGCGGCGCCCACCGTGTTCTCCAGCCGCCACGCCTGCCCCATCTGCGGCCACAGCGTGCCGCCACTGGAACCCAAGCTGTTCTCGTTCAACAACCCCGCGGGCTGGTGCCTGGATTGCGACGGCCTGGGGGTGCAGCAGTTCTTCGACCCGCGGTTGCTGGTCCAGAACCCGGCGCTGTCACTGCCCGCAGGCGCCGTGCGCGGCCGCGACCGTCACAACGCGCACTACCTGGAGATCATCGAGTCCCTCGCCCGGCACTATGGCTTCGACATCGAGACCCCGTGGGAGGAACTGCCCGCCAAGGTGCGCAAAGCCCTGCTGGAAGGCAGCGGTGATGAACCCATCGAGTTCCGCCAGGCGCAAGGCAGCGGCAGGGTCTCCCGCAAGCGCCATCCCTTCGAGGGCTTCGTGCCCTACCTGGAACGCCGCTACCGCGAGACCGGTTCCGACCGCGTGCGCGAGGAGCTGGCGCACTACCTGGGGAACCGTCCCTGCCCGGCCTGCGAAGGCTCGCGCCTGAACCGCACTGCGCGCTTCGTGTTCGTTGGCGGCAGGCCGCTGCCCGAGATCTCGCACCTGTCGGTGGGCGCGGCGCTGGAGTTCATGCGTGGACTGCGCCTGGATGGCTGGCGTGGCGAAGTGGCCGCCCGAATCCTCAAGGACGCTTCCGACCGGCTGCGTTTCCTGGTGGACGTCGGCCTCGACTACCTGACCCTCGACCGCAGCGCCGAGACCCTCTCCGGCGGGGAGGCCCAGCGCATCCGCCTCGCCAGCCAGGTGGGCTCCGGCCTCACGGGGGTCATGTACATCCTCGATGAGCCCTCCATCGGCTTGCACCAGCGCGACAACGCGCGCCTGCTGAAAACGCTGGTGGCGCTGCGCGACATCGGCAACACCGTGATCGTGGTCGAGCACGACAGCGACGCCATTCTCACGGCCGATCACGTGGTGGACCTGGGGCCGGGCGCTGGCGTGCATGGCGGCAGCGTCGTCGCCAGCGGCACGCCTGCGCAAATCCTCGCCAATCCCGCCTCGCTCACCGGGCAGTACCTGAACGGCACCCGTTCCATTCCCGTGCCCGAGGTGCGCATAGACCCCACTCCGGGCCGCTCCATCCGCATCCGCGGCGCCAGTGGCAACAACCTGCGCAATCTGGATGTCGACATCCCGCTGAGCCTGTTCACCTGTGTCACCGGTGTGTCCGGCTCGGGCAAATCCACCCTGATCAACGACACGCTGTTCACGCAGGTGGCAGCGCGCCTGGCCGGCAACCCCGCCAGCGGCGGACCGGTGCGCGCCATCGACGGACTGGAGGACGTCGATCGCGTGATCGACATCGACCAGAGCCCCATCGGCCGCACCCCGCGTTCCAACCCGGCCACCTACACCGGCCTGTTCACGCCGTTGCGCGAGTTGTTCGCCGCCGTACCGGAGAGCCGCGCGCGCGGTTACGACGCCGGCCGCTTCAGCTTCAACGTCAAGGGCGGCCGCTGCGAGGCCTGCCAGGGCGACGGCGTGATCAAGGTGGAGATGCACTTCCTGCCCGACGTCTACGTGCCCTGCGATGTCTGCCGCGGCCAGCGCTACAACCGCGAGACCCTGGAGATCCGCTGGCGCGGCAGGAACATCCACGAAGTGCTGGAAATGACTGTGGAGGAGGCCCTGAAGCTGTTCTCCGTGGTACCTGCCATCGCCACCCGCCTGGCCACCCTGGACGCCGTGGGCCTTGCCTACCTGCGGCTGGGCCAGAACGCCACGACGCTGTCGGGCGGCGAAGCCCAGCGCGTGAAACTCGCCCGCGAACTTGCCAAGCGCGCCACCGGCCGCACGCTCTACATCCTCGACGAACCCACCACCGGCCTGCATTTTGCCGACATCGACCAGTTGCTCAAAGTGCTGCACCGCCTGCGCGACGAGGGCAACACCGTCGTGGTCATCGAACACAACCTTGACGTCATCAAGACCGCCGACTGGCTGATCGACCTGGGCCCCGAAGGCGGCGCCGGCGGCGGCACCCTCATCGCCCAGGGCACCCCCGAGACCATCGCCCGCCACCCCGCCTCCCACACCGGCCACTACTTAAAACCCCTCCTGAAACTCTAAAAACCGTTGCCGGGGTGGCGGACCGCGTGTGTCCGGCGGAGGGGCCGCCCGCCCTAGCATGACCTTCGCGTGGCACAGGCTCTGGGCGGGCACCCGCGGGCCCTGGAGCGGGCACACGCGGGTCGCCGCCCCAGCAACCCCATTGCAAATGCGAACGGTTCTCATCATAATTCTGTCATGGATACCGCCGTCCGCACCCAGACCGTGGACACAGCCGTCCCTGAGTCGCTGAGCACGCTGCACCCCGGCGCCACGGCCACCATCGTGGCCGTGGGCTGTGCCACTGAGGGTGTTTCCCCGCTGGAACTGCGGCTACTGGAACTCGGCTTCATCGCCGGCGAGCGCATCGAAGTCGTCGCCGAATCCCGCCCCGGCCGCGACCCGTTCGTGGTGCGCGTCGGCGCCACCCAGTTCGCACTGAGACGCCGCGAAGCCCGCAACATCTGGGTCGAGGACGTCGCCGTCCCGCGATGAACGCCCAGACCCTGGCCCACCCGCAGAGTCTGGCGCTGGTAGGCGTACCCAACTGCGGCAAGACCGCACTGTTCAATCGTCTCACGGGCAGCCGCCAGAAGGTCGCCAACTACCCCGGCGTCACCGTCGAACGCAAGGAAGGCCGCTTCACCGCCCCCTCCGGCCGCAACTACCGGCTGCTCGACCTGCCCGGCACATACAGCCTCCGGCCCACCACCCTCGATGAGGCCATCACCCGCGACGTCGTGCTGGGCCGTCACGCGACGGAACTGCCCCCGGACCTCATGATCTGCGTGGTCGACGCCACCAACCTGCGCCTGAACCTGCGGCTGGTGCTGGAGCTCAAGCGCCTCGGCCGCCCGATGATCGTGGCGCTGAACATGACCGATCTCGCCCGCGCCCGCGGTTACAGCCTCGATACAGCCGCGCTGTCAGGCGCCATCGGCTTGCCTGTGGTGGAAACCGTCGCCATCCGCCCGGGCGGTGAGCGGCACTTGCTGACGGCGATCGATCAGGCCCAGGTGGCGCAAGCCATCGGCCGCCTGGAATTCACCGGCAGCAGCGCGGCCGACATCCAGTCCACGCAATCGGAGGTCCGCCGCATCCTCGATCAGATCGGCTACCGTGTGCCGGCGCGCGTCGCGCTGCTGGCACAGGCCGACGCGCTGGTGCTGCATCCCGTCACCGGCCCGGTGCTGCTGGCGCTGGTGCTGTTCCTGATGTTCCAGGCGGTGTTCAGCTGGGCAAGCTGGCCCATGGACGCCATCCAGTCGGGCATGGCAGCCTTCGGCGGTTGGACCGGCACGCACCTGCCGGACGGACCCTTGCGCCACCTGCTGGTGGATGGCGTCATCGCTGGCGCAGGCAGCGTGCTGGTGTTCCTGCCGCAGATCATCATCCTTTTCTTCTTCATTCTCGCGCTCGAGGACTCCGGCTACCTCCCGCGGGCGGCCTACCTGCTCGACCGGCTGATGGGCCGCGTGGGCCTGTCAGGCCGGGCCTTCATCCCGCTGCTCTCCAGTTTTGCCTGCGCCATCCCCGGCATCATGGCCACCCGCACCATCCCTTCCGCGCGCGACCGCCTGGCCACCCTCATGATAGCGCCGCTGATGACCTGCTCCGCGCGCCTGCCGGTGTACACGCTGCTCATCGGCGCCTTCATTCCGCACCGCTCGGTGGGCCTGTTGAACCTGCAGGGCCTGACGCTGTTCGCCCTGTATGCCGCCGGCGTACTGGGGGCCATGGCCGTCGCCCTCGTGCTCAAGAAAACCGTCATGCGCGGCGATTACCACCCGTTGCTGCTGGAACTGCCCGAGTACAAGTGGCCCAATGTGCGCAACCTGGTGCTCGGACTGTGGGAGCGCGTGCGTATCTTCGTGAGCCGCGTGGGCACGGTGCTGCTGTCGCTGATGGTGGTGCTGTGGTTCCTGGCCAGTTTTCCCGCGCCGCCACCCGGGGCCACGCAGCCTGCGATC
>DAIDKA010000086.1 GCA_027451085.1 Gammaproteobacteria bacterium | reverse complement strand
TGGGCAGGGTCATAGGTTGCGAGAAACTCCCGGGCAGAGCCCAGCGCCCGGGTCGCAAGGCCGACCGAGCGCAGCAGGAACCTGAGCGAGTCGCGTACGGACTCATCGTCATCGACCACGAAGATGGTCTGCGCTATCGCTGTCATGTTTCAGCCTGCTGAGGGCAGGGCCTGCAAGGGGATACGAATGAAAAAGCACGCGCCCCGCGGCGTGTTGGGGCGGTAGCCCAGGGTGCCGCCGTGCGCGCGCACGATGCTCTTGCTGATGGGCAGTCCGAGTCCCGTGCCGCCCGGCTTGGTGGAAAAAAACGGGTCAAACAGCAGGCGTTGCGCGTCGCCGGTCAGGCCCGGTCCGGTGTCACAAACCTCGACTTCCAGCTCTGTTTCCGGGGAAAGGCCGCTGCGGACGCGGATCTCGCGCAGGCCGTCGCTGTATTCCATCACCGCCTCGGTGGCGTTGCGGATCAGGTTGAGCAGCACATGCTGGATCTGGACGTAGTCGAGCGCCACGGCGGGCAGACCCTGCGCAAGCTGCGTGACGAGGCGGACGTCGCGCGCGCGCGCGTCCGCACCGGCGAGCGCGACCACATCGTTGATCATGGCATTCACGTCCGTGGAGACCCGGCTCATCTCGCGGTTGCGGGCCAGCGCCCGCAACCGGCCGATGATCTGGCTGGCGCGGACCGCCTCGCGCGTGATTTCACCCAGCGCCATGTGCAGCTCCGCGGGATCCATGGGGGACTGGTCCAGCAGCCGGTCACAGGCCTGGGCGTAATTGGCAATGGCGGTCAGAGGCTGGTTGAGTTCGTGGCCGATGCCTGCGGCCATCTCGCCGATGGTGGCGAGGCGCGACACGTTGAGCATCTGACCCAGCAGCAACCGCCCACCGGGGCCCTCGGAGCCGCTTTCTGCCGGCGTGCCGGCGTGCCGGAAGGCCTCTGCCATCGCTGTGAGCGCCTCGTCGTTGTTCATGCGGATATCCTAGGCCTCAGGAGCGCGTCCGGATGATGAATCCGTCAAGGTTCCGGCAGCGAAGTTGTCGAGGATTGGCAGGCATGGCAAAGACCTTCGGCGATCGGGACGTTGAGCAGCGCTGGCGGGCGAAGACGATTCCAGCATGCCGCCAGTTTGATGAGGGCGATCAGGCCGGTGCATCCGTATAAACACCTATCCAGGCCGGTTGAAGTACACTCGCCCCGGTGATTGAAACCGACACCATCGTGGCTGCCGCCACCCCGCCGGGACGCGGCGGAGTCGGCATCGTCCGCATCTCAGGACCCAAGGTCCGGGAGATCGCCGGCAAGGTGCTGGGCCGCGTGCCGCCGCCGCGGCGCGCCGTGTTTGCACGGTTCGTTGATGCGCACCACGAGGCCCTGGATGCGGGGCTGACGCTGTATTTCCCCGCGCCCGGCTCCTATACCGGCGAGGAGGTGCTCGAGCTGCATGGGCACGGTGGCCCGGTGATCGTCGAGTCACTGGTTGCGCGTGTGGTTGAGCTGGGCGCAAGGCGCGCGCGGCCGGGCGAGTTCACGGAGCGCGCCTTCCTCAACGACAAGCTGGACCTGGCGCAGGCCGAGGCGGTCGCAGACCTGATCGATGCCGGCTCGTGCGAGGCCGCGCGCGCCGCCATGCGTTCACTGCAGGGCGAGTTTTCGGTGATGATCAAGGCGCTGACCATGGCGGTGATCGACCTTCGCACCCACGTGGAGGCCGCAATCGATTTCCCGGAGGAGGAAATCGACTTCCTGTCGGACCCGAGGATCGCTGAACGACTGGCCGAGGTGCGCAAGCACCTGGACGCCGTGGAGCGGGCCGCGGGCCAGGGGCGGCTGTTGCGGGACGGCATGACGGTGGTGCTGGCTGGTGTGCCCAATGCCGGCAAGTCCAGCCTGCTCAACCGCCTGGCCGGCTACGAGGCCGCCATCGTGACCGCCGTGCCGGGCACCACCCGTGACGTGCTGCGCGAACGCATCCATATCGATGGCATGCCGCTGCACATCCTGGATACCGCGGGACTGCGCAAGGCCGTGGACATCGTCGAGGAAGAAGGCATCCGCCGGGCCCAGGCCGAAATGACCCGCGCCGATCGTGTGCTGTTCGTGATCGATGCCGCCGCGGACCCGGGCGGCCTCAGCTACAGCGAACTTCGCGCCTCACTGCCTGGCGGCGTGCCGGTGACACTGCTGTTCAACAAGGCCGACCTGGGTGAGCCGCATCCAGTGGACCCCGCGGTGACCGCCCTGACGCGGATTCCCATTTCTGCGCGCACCGGTGAAGGACTGGAACAGCTGCGCGCCCACCTGAAATCCTGCATGGGCTATCACACCCTGGAAAGCGGCAGTGTTTCGGCCCGCCAGCGGCACCTGGAGGCCGTCACCCGCGCACGCGCCAGCGTCGAGGCTGCGGCCAAGACCCTGCGGGAAAGCCGCGCCGGCGAACTCGTGGCGCAGGAGCTGCGGGACGCGCAGCAGGCGCTGAACGAGATCAGCGGCGAGTTCAGCAGCGAGGACCTGCTGGGGCGGATCTTCTCGAGTTTCTGTATCGGAAAATAGCGGGACGTCCGGAGACGTCCGGCGAGTGCCGCCTGCATCGTATGAAGTGCCTGGTTTTTAGGCGTTTTGCCCCACTGGCGGATGCAGTACCGGCTGGGCGGCCGGGGCTCGAAGAAGGAGCGGGTGACGCTCGGCGAATCCCCCGCGCACACGCTCAGCCAAGCCCGCCTGTGGCGCGAGCAGTGCCGGGCGCTGAT
>DAIDKA010000085.1 GCA_027451085.1 Gammaproteobacteria bacterium | reverse complement strand
CGAATACGCCAACATGATCCTGATCTCCGCGCTCACCGCGGTGTTCTTTCTTGGCGGCTGGCTCTCGCCTTTCGACGGCTACCTGCCGCAGGGCAACATCCTCGCGGTGCCGAGCTTCGCCTGGCTGTTTGCCAAGGCTTTCGTCTTCCTGTTCCTGTTCCTCTGGCTCCGCGCCACTTTTCCGCGTTACCGCTATGACCAGATCATGCGGCTGGGCTGGAAGGTGCTGATCCCGGTGACCATCGTCTGGATCGTCGTGGAAGGCGTGCTGTCCTGGGTCCATGTGGGCCCGTGGCACGCGGTCTGAACGCAGGAGGATTGAAAAATGCAACTCATCAAGACGCTGCTGCTGACCGAACTGCTGAAGGGCATGACCGTCACCTGGCGCACGTTCCTGTCCTCCAAGTACACGCTGAACTACCCGGAGGAGAAGACACCGCAGTCGCCGCGCTTCCGCGGGCTGCATGCGCAGCGCCGCTACGCCAACGGCGAGGAGCGCTGCATCGCGTGCAAGCTGTGCGAGGCGGTGTGCCCGGCGGTGTGCATCACCATCGACTCCGAGGTCGCCGCGGACGGCACGCGCCGCACCAGCCGCTACGACATCGACCTGTTCAAATGCATCTACTGCGGCTTCTGCGAGGAGGCCTGTCCGGTGGACGCCATCGTTCTCACCCGCATCCACGAGTACCACATGGAGCACCGGGGGGAGAACATCATGTCCAAGGACAAGCTGCTCGCCGTCGGCGAGCGTTATGAGGCGATGATCGCGGCGGACAGGGCTGCGGACGCGCCGTACCGCTAGTCCAGGAATAAGGAGAGCAGCTTGCTGGTTCAGATCCTGTTCTACGCCTTCGCCACGGTGCTGGTGCTGTCCGCGCTGGGGATGATCTTCGCGCGCAACCCGGTGCATTCAGCCATGGCGCTGGTGCTGTGCTTCGTGACCTCGGCAGCCATCTGGCTGCTGAGCGGCGCGGAGTTCCTGGCGGTGGTGCTGGTGCTCGTGTACGTCGGCGCCGTCATGGTGCTGTTCCTGTTCGTGGTCATGATGCTGGACATCAACTTCGAGGAACTGCACAGCGGACTCACCCGCTTTTCCTGGCTGGGCATCATCACCGGTGGCGTCGTGATCTTCGAGATCGTGGGTGTGGCCGTCGCGCGGCTGGGACCGATGATCCACCAGGGTCCGGTGAGCGAACCCGCGGGCTACAGCAACACCGCCGAACTTGGCGAGGTGCTGTACTCCCGGTACGCCTATCCGTTCGAGCTTGCCGCGGTGCTGCTGCTGGTGGCAATCGTCGCCGCCATCGCGCTCACCATGCGCAAGCGCCAGGGCCTGAAGGTCCAGGACGTGAACAAGCAGGTGGCCGCGCGGGCCGCCGACCGGGTGCGTATCGTGAAGATGGAAGCGGAGAAGCGCTGATGGTCACCCTGCAACAGCTCCTGACGCTCTCGGCGGTCCTGTTCGCAATCTCCGTGGCGGGAGTATTCATCAACCGCAAGAACGTGATCCTGCTGCTGATGTGCGTGGAACTGCTGCTGCTGGCGGCGAACTTCAATTTCGTGGCGTTCTCACGCTCCATGGGCGACATCCACGGGCAGATCTTCGTGTTTTTCGTGCTCACGGTGGCCGCGGCGGAGTCCGCCATCGGCCTTGCGATCCTGGTGATCCTGTTCCGCGAGCGCCGCAGCATCAACGTTGAAGACCTGAGCACGCTGAAAGGGTAGACCTCAAGAATGAATCCGAATCTCCTTTTGGCCATTGCGCTGCTGCCGCTCCTGGGCGCCATCATCGCCGGCCTGTTCGGCAAGGTGGTGGGCAGGGCAGGGGCCCACACCGTGACGATCCTGGGCGTGGCGGTTTCCTGCGCGCTGGCCCTTGACGTGCTGTACGGCCTGGTGTGGGGCGGCATGTCCTCGTACAACGCCCCTGTCTACACCTGGCTGGTGAGCGACGGCATCCAGTTCCAGGTCGGCTTCCTGGTGGACAAGCTCACCGCGCTGATGATGGTCGTCGTGACCTTCGTCTCGCTGTGCGTGCACATCTACACCATCGGCTACATGGCCGACGATCCCGGGTACCAGCGCTTCTTCAGCTACATCTCGCTGTTCACTTTCTCGATGCTGATGCTCGTGATGTCGAACAACTTCATGCAGCTGTTCTTCGGCTGGGAGGCCGTGGGCCTGGTGTCCTACCTGCTCATCGGCTTCTGGTACACGCGCCCCACGGCGGTCTTCGCCAACTTCAAGGCCTTCATCGTCAACCGCGTGGGCGACTTCGGCTTCGTGCTGGGCATAGCCGGCATCGTCTACTACACCGGTTCGCTCAATTACACCGACGCCTTCGCGGCCGCGCCCACCATCGCCACGCAGCTGCTGCCGATGACCACGCACACGAGCGTCGAGGCCCTGACCCTCATCTGCATCTGCCTGTTCGTCGGCGCCATGGGCAAATCGGCCCAGGTGCCGCTGCATGTGTGGCTGCCGGACTCGATGGAAGGTCCGACCCCGATCTCGGCGCTGATCCACGCCGCCACGATGGTGACCGCGGGCATCTTCATGGTGGCCCGCATGTCACCGCTGTTCGAATATTCGGAAACGGCGCTGTCGTTCGTGCTGGTCATCGGCGCCACCACCGCGTTTTTCATGGGCCTGCTGGGTGTCGTCGCCAACGACATCAAGCGCGTGGTGGCGTACTCCACGCTGTCCCAGCTGGGGTACATGACGGTGGCCCTGGGCGTGTCGGCCTACAGCGGCGCGATCTTCCACCTCATGACCCACGCCTTCTTCAAGGCACTGCTGTTCCTGGCGGCCGGCTCCGTGATCATCGGCATGCACCACGAGCAGGACATGCGCAAGATGGGCGGCCTGGGCAAGTACATGCCCTGGACGGCGGTCACCTCCTGGATCGGTTCGCTGGCGCTGATCGGCACGCCCTTCTTCGCCGGGTTCTATTCCAAGGACACCATCATCGAGGCCGTGGGTGAGTCGCATCGGTGGGGTTCGGGTTACGCCTACTTCTGTGTGCTGGGCGGCGTGTTCATCACGGCGCTGTACACCTTCCGCATGCTGTTCATGACTTTCCATGGCAAGGAGCGTTTCCACGAGACGCTGGCGGCCCATGATCACGGCCATGGCCATGGCCATAGCCATGACCATGACGACCACGGCCACGGTGGCGGCGTGCCGCACGAGTCCCCCTGGGTGGTGCGTGGTCCGCTGGTGGCCCTGGCCATCCCCTCCGTCGTGATCGGCGCTATGACCTTCAAGAGCCTGCTGCACGGTGGTTTCTTCGGGAACGCGATCTTCGTGCTCCCCGGCAACGATGTCGTGGCCAGGCTGGGCGAGGAGCTGCACCAGCCCATGTGGCTGGACTTCGCGCTCAAGGGGTTCACCGGTCCTGCCTTCTGGCTGTCGCTGGCCGGCGTGGTCACCGCCTGGGTGTTCTTCCTGTGGCGGACCTCCTGGGCCGATGCGGCCGCGCGGGTGCTTGCGCCGCTGAAGGCGTTGCTCGAGAACAAATTCTTCTTCGACTGGTTCAACGAGAACGTCGTATGCCTGCTGGCGCGCCTGCTCGGGCAGGGCCTGTGGCGCGGCGGTGATCAGCTGCTCATCGACGGCGCCGTGGTGAACGGCTCGGCGGCCACGGTGGGCTGGTTCGGTGGCGTGCTGCGCTACCTGCAGAGCGGCTATCTCTACACCTACGCGTTCTGGACCATCATCGGCCTGGCAGTGTTGCTGGGCTGGTTCCTGGTCCGCCACGTCTGAGGCGGTCTTTACATGCAATTCGGTCTGTTGTCGGTTCTGATCTGGCTGCCCATCGCCGCGGGAATCCTGGTGCTGCTGCTGGGCGAGCGCAACATCCGCGCCGGGCGCTGGGTGGCCTTGGTGGCGGCGCTTGCGACCTTCGCCATCTCCATCCTTGCGTACACCGGGTTCCGGACGGGCACCGCGGACTTCCAGTTCGTGGAGCGCATGGCCTGGATCCCCTCGCTGCATGCGACGTACTACCTGGGCCTTGACGGCATCACGCTGCCGCTGGTGCTGCTGACCACGTTCATGACCATCCCGGTGGTCATCGCCGCCTGGACGGTGATCGAGCAGCGTCCGGCCCAGTACTACGCGGCCTTCCTGGTGATGGAAGGGCTGATGATCGGCGTGTTCTCGGCGATGGACTCGCTGCTGTTCTACTTCTTCTGGGAAGCCATGCTGATCCCGATGTTCCTGATCATCGGCATCTGGGGCGGTCCGCGGCGCGTCTATGCGACCATCAAGTTCTTCCTGTATACCTTCCTGGGCTCGGTGCTGATGCTGGCGGCCCTGATCTACATGTACGTGCAGGCCGGGGACTACTCGATCGCGGCCTTCCAGAGGCTGCCGCTGACCCTGATGGAGCAGCGCTGGATCTTCCTGGCCTTCCTGCTGGCGTTCGCGGTCAAGGTGCCGATGTGGCCGGTGCATACCTGGCTGCCCGACGCGCACGTCGAGGCGCCCACCGGCGGCTCGGTGATCCTGGCGGCCATCATGTTGAAGATGGGCGGATACGGCTTCCTGCGGTTCAGCCTGCCGATCACCCCGGACGCCAGCCACGAGCTGGTGTGGCTGGTGGTGGGAATGTCGCTGATCGCGGTGGTCTACATCGGTTTCGTAGCCATGGTCCAGGCCGACATGAAGAAGCTGATCGCCTACTCGTCCATCGCCCACATGGGCTTTGTGACGCTGGGCTCCTTCATGATCTATTCCATCGTGGCCAACACCGGTTCGCTCAAGGGCGCCGTGCTGGGCGTCGATGGCGCGATGGTGCAGATGATCTCGCACGGCCTGGTGTCGGGTGCGCTGTTCCTGTGCGTGGGCGTGCTGTACGACCGCCTGCACAGCCGCGAGATCAGCACCTACGGCGGCGTGGTCAACGTGATGCCGAAGTTCGCCGCGCTGATGGTGTTCTTCTGCATGGCCAATGCCGGTCTGCCGGGCACCTCCGGCTTCGTCGGCGAGTTCATGGTCATCATCGCCGCCTTCAAGGCCAGCTTCTGGTACTCGTTCTTTGCCGCCCTGACCCTGATCCTCGGCGCGGCCTACACGCTGTGGATGGTCAAGCGCGTGGTGTTCGGCCCGGTGGCGAACGCGAAGGTCGCATCCCTCACGGACATGAACGGCCGTGAATCCCTGGTGCTGGGTGTGCTGGCGGTGGCGGTGCTGCTGCTCGGCCTGTACCCCGCGCCGCTCCTCAACATCATGGAAGCCTCCGTGCATCACCTGGTGACCCAGGCGGTGCATTCCAAGCTGCCCCTTTGAGCCATATGCTTGACACCACACTGACCTGGGCCGGCGTCTCTCCTGCAGTTGGAGAGATCTTCCTTGCCTTTGCCATCTGTCTCGTCCTGCTCGTGGACGTCTTTGCCGGCCCCCGCAACCGGGTGACCCCGACGCTGACCCTGCTGTCGCTGGTGGTCTGCGCCGCCCTGCTGGTGAGCGTGGGAAGCGTGGGTGTCCGCACCGAGCTGTTCAACGGCCTGTACGTGGCCGATCCTGTCTCCTGGGTGCTGAAGCTTGCGGCGCTGCTGTTCGTGGCGGTGACGCTGGTGTATTCGCGCGGCTACATGGACGCGCGTGGCACTTCCCGCGGCGAGTACTACGTGCTGGCGCTGACGGCGCTGCTCGGCATCTTCGTGCTCGCTTCGGCCAACAGCCTGCTGACGGTGTACATCGGCGTGGAGCTGCTGGCGCTGTCGGTCTATGCCATGGTGGCTTTCGACCGCGACAACGGCATCGCCGCCGAAGCGGCCATGAAGTACTTCGTGCTCGGCGCGATCGCCTCCGGCGTGCTGCTCTACGGCATGTCGATCGTCTACGGCATCACCGGGACCCTGGCGCTGGATGACCTGGCCACCAGGCTGGTGTCGCCGACACCGGGCGCGGTGCTGGGGCTGGCGTTCATCGTGGTCGCGGTGGCTTTCAAGCTGGGCGCGGTGCCGTTCCACATGTGGCTGCCGGACGTTTACGAGGGCGCGCCGAGCAATGTCACGCTGTTCATCGCCACCGCTCCCAAGATCGCGTACTTCGCACTGGCGCTGCGCCTGCTGGCCCACGGCCTGTCCGGGGTGTCGGGTGAGTGGACCGCGATGCTGGCGCCGCTGGCGGTGCTGACGCTGATCCTCGGCAACGTGGTTGCCATCGCCCAGACCAGCCTCAAGCGCATGCTGGCATACTCGGCGATCGGCAACGTCGGCTTCATCCTGCTGGGATTCGTCACCGGCACCGCGGCCGGCTACGGCGCTTCGCTGTACTACACGCTGGTCTATGTGCTGGCGACGCTGGGTGCCTTCGGCGTCATGCTGCTGCTGACACAAAAGGGCTTCGAGGCCGACAAGCTCGATGACTACAAGGGTCTGTACAGCCGCGATCCGCTGCTGGCACTGGTGATGATGGCGATGATGTTCTCCACCGCCGGCGTGCCGCCGTTCGTGGGCTTCTGGGCCAAGCTCAGCATCCTGCAGCAGCTGTGGGCCACGGGCCATGTGTGGCTGGTGATCATCGGCGCGCTGGTGTCGGTGATCGGCGCGTTCTACTACCTGCGCATCGTCAAGCTGATGTACTTTGACGCGCCGGCGGTCGGCAAGCCGCTGCCTGAATGGCAGCCGGGCGTGCGCCTGGCAGTGGGTGTCAACGGCCTGGCGGTGCTGCTGCTCGGCGTCCTGCCGGCGCCGCTGCTCAGCCTTTGCAGCCAGCTGCTGCACTAGTCCCGGGCGCAGAGCCTCGCAGTTCGCAGCTCAGTCGCGGTAGCGCGCCAGGGCGTCGCCCAGGGCATCGCGGAGCGGCCCCAGCCAGGCGTCGTAGTTGCGCCACTGCTCAAGGCCTTCACGGCTGATCGGACGACGCACCTGCTCTGAACTTGCCGTGCGCACACTGCGTTCGGTCTTGTGGAACTGCAGGCATGAGGGCTCGAACGGCAGCCCGCAGAAGTCCAGGATGCGGCGCACGCTGCCCTCGAGATCCACCACCACGTCTTCGTGCTGCACAGTGAGGATTCTTCCCGGCAGCACCTGGTTCCAGTGCCGCATGAGATCCAGGTAGGTGCGGTAGTAGCGGGCGATGTCGGCGATGGAGTAGCTGAACTCCTGGCCGCTGGAGAACAGCTGCTTGAAGTTGCCGAAGCAGCAGGCCATGGGCTCACGGCGCGCGTCGATGATCTTCGCGTTCGGCAGCATCAGGTGGATCAGGCCGAGATAGCGGAAGTTGTTGGGCATCTTGTCGATGAAAAACGGCCGGTCCGTGGCGCGGAACACGCGTGTATCGTGCATGTAGCGCTCGCCCAGACGGCGGAAGTCATCCTGCCCCAGTTCCGCCAGAATCCCCGGGAACCGCGGGTTTGCCAGGTCCGCGGTCCGGCCGCGCAGCTCCATGGCGATACGCAGGATATCGGCGAGCTCCTGGGTGCCCTCCACCCGGGAGTGTGAGGCCAGGATCTGCTCGATCAGCGTCGAACCCGAACGCGGCAGTCCCAGGATGAAGATCGGATCCGGGTCCGTCACGCCCCACCCGGCACGCGTCTCGAAAAACTCCCGGGTGCACACCTGCTTCGACAGCCGGGTGTTGACCTCGGCAACCTCGGGCAGATAGCGGATCTGCGCGTGCTTTTGTGCATTGCCGCGCTCATAGCACTGCCAGGACCCGGCGTAGTCCTGCTGGTCCTCCAGCGCCTTGCCCAGCGCGAAGCTCAGATGACAACGGTCCTCGTCCTGTGTGGCGGGCAGGGCCTCGGCCTCGCGCATGCGCCTGATGTGGTCGTCGGTGAAGCGGTAGGTCTTGAGATTGGCCAGGCTCCACCAGGCCTCGCCGAAGTTCTCCCGGATGGCGATCGCGGCGTGGTATGAATCCACGGCCTGCGGCTGCCGGCCGAGGGTCTTCAGGGCATGCGCCAGCCACAGGTGCAGGTCGGCCGCCTCCGGGTCCCCGGGCGGCAGGCCATCCAGCAGACGGCGGTAGAGTTCGATGATGGAGGCGTGCTGACCCAGCATGACGCAGGAGGCGGCATACTGCTTGAGGTAGTCGCGGTTGTCAGGTTCGAGCGCCAGGAGCTTCTGCTGCTCCTCGCGGGCCTGCAGGTACTTCTGCCGCCGGTACAGCGCACGGGCGTAGTCTGCGCGCGCGGCCCGATACTCCGGTGCCAGCCGGACAGCGGATTCCAGCAGCACCTCGGCGTCGTCCAGCACGTCGCGTTCCAGCCCGATGCGCCCCAGCAGGCGCATCCCTTCCACATGATCGCCGTGCTCGAGCAGATAGGCGCGCACGATGCTCTCCGCCGGACCCAGCTCACCATCGCAGAAGAAGCTCCCTGCCTGGAGTATCTGCGGCGGCAGCTTGCGCAGGATGGCAACGTGTTCCGCGGCCGTAGCCGCGTTGGCGTTGTCCGAGGTCAGGGTGTACAGGCGCTGCAGCATGTCCCAGCTGGCCGGCAGGGCGGGATTGATGTTCACAGCCTGCAGGAAAGCCTCGATGGCCCTGGGCGCATCGCGCAAGGCGACCTGGCAGTGGCCACGCTCCTGATACAGCCGGCTGTAGCGCGGATGCAGCTGCTGCAACCTTGCAAGCACATCCAGTGATTCCGGGATGCGATCCAGATAGCGCAGGTTCATGGCCTGCAGGTAGAGCGCGTCCCGGTTCTGCGGCAAGCGCGCCAGCAACCCATCGAGCGCGGACAGCGCTTCGTCGTGACGGTGGGCCTTGGTGAGTTCGCGGATGCCGTTGAGCTCCAGCTCCACGGGGGAGGGCGACCAGGCGGGCAGTTGCGGATCCCCGGGCAGCCCGGCTTGCGCACTCATCAGAGCCGTCAGTTGAACTTGTAGTCCAGGCGCAGTCCCAGCACCCGTGGCCGCAGCGGCACTTCCATCAGGATGTACTGCGAGGTGTTGGTGTAGGTGCTGGCGTCGGAGTTGCTGAGGTTCTGGCCGTACAGTGTCACCGTCCAGGCATCCT
Source organism: Gammaproteobacteria bacterium (assembly GCA_027451085.1). Lineage (GTDB taxonomy): Bacteria > Pseudomonadota > Gammaproteobacteria > Steroidobacterales > Steroidobacteraceae > DAIDKA01. The sequence goes on along the minus strand of DAIDKA010000085.1, from coordinate 1,932 downwards.
TCGCCACTCCCAAAGATGCATCGTAGGTGGTATATCCCGGCTGCTGGAAGAAATCCCGCACCGAAGTGGGCGGAGTGGTCGCATTGACAATATTCTGCACCTGATAGCCGGTGGGCATGTTGTTCATCGTGCCGGTGTGGCTGGCGCCGACGGATACCCACGAGCGGTAGTTGCCGGTCAGGTTCCAGTCGTAGCGGGCCTGCACGCTGAACTGCACCGCTGGCGACATCGCCGGGCGGCTGCCGACCTCACCCAGAGGACTGGTGATGTTGTACACCGTGGAGCCCTTGAGGGACTGCGTGACGCAGCTGCCGACCGTGAGGCTGGACTGCAGGCACACGTTGTTGTCCTGGTTCGAACTGTTAAAGGAGCTGGATGCCTGCAGGGTGAATCCCGTGAAGGGTCGCGCCACCAGCTGCAGCTCCAGACCCTTGATGGTGTAGTCGGGGCCGTTCATCACGAAATTGGAACCGCCGAAGCCCTGGGACGGATCGAAGAAGATGAACTGGGCGTTCTTCCACACCATGTCGTACACCGAGACGTTCGCCTCCAGCCGGTGCTCAAGCCAGCTGCTCTTGATGCCGACCTCGTTGTTGTCGAGGGTGTCCGGGGCGTAGCCGCTCGGGCTGGAGAACTGCTTGGCACCTGCGGTGGCCGCGCTGCCGCCGCAGGCGGTGGCGGCCGGGCCGGCCGTGGCGGCGGCGCCATCGGCGCATACCGGGAGTTCGGCGAAGTTCTTGCTGAAGCGGTTGAAACCACCGGGGCGGAAGCCCTGCGAGAACGTGTAGTACGCCATGACATCGTCGCTGATGTGCCAGGTCAGGTTGGCACGGCTGCGGAAGCCATGGTAGCTGGACTCATACGGGGCATAAGCGCCATTGGTCTCGGTGCCGATGAGGTTGCCGCCGTTGATGCCGCAGCTGATCTGGTCCGAGCATGTGCCCAGGTAACGGCTGCCGAACTCATAATCGTTGTAGTGATAGAAGCGTGTGCCGCCCGTCAGTGTGAGCACCTTCGGGATGAGATCGAAGTCGATGGAGGTGAAGAACGCGTACTGGCTGTAGCCGCGATGCTCGTCTTCACCGTAAGTGACCCCGGTTGCGCGCGGGGCCGGGTCCGTAGGATCAAGGTTCACACCGTTCGCAGAAGCCGACTCCGGGCCGATCGAACCGGCGCAGGCTGTATCACCGGCGATCAGGGCGGTCGTGCATGACGGCAGGTTGTTGTACTGGAAATTCATGTCGTCGGCGATGGTGAAATTTTCCTGGTACACGCCGAACAGCCCGCGCAGGCGCCAGTCATCCGGCGTGGACAGGCGCAGCTCATTGCTGACGTGCGTGTTGCGGGTGGTGTCATTCCAGGACAGCGCCGGGTTATAGCAGGTCAGGGGGCCGGTGCCGGCGCCCGGATAGCCGGTCGCCTTGGTGCCGCTGCAATTGTAATAGTAACCGGAGCTGCTGCGGCTGTAGTTGGTGTAGTCGCCGGCCTGGTCGATGTTGCGGATCATGTACGCACCCGCGTACACGAGGCTCAGGGGGCCGACCTTGCCCGTCACGTTCAAGGCGGTGTTCTCCCACTTGTCCTTGTCATAGCTCGGGGTGAAGAACGTGCCCTGCCAGGCACCCAGCTGCTGCGGTGCAGCGGGATTGATCCCGGCGTCTGAACCGTACTCGTACTGGGCGAAGGAGCCTTCAGCGTCCATGTTCTGGTAGCTCTGCGTCAGCAGTGCGCTCCAGTTGTCATTGACCTGCCACAGGGCCTCCACGCGGATGCCGCCATAGGTGACCGGGTTCTGGGCTCGTTCGGCCAGGGCGAAGTTGTTGGCCTGCACGTCGTTGGCCGCCGTCGGGAATCCGACGGCCGACGCGCCCTGGTCGGTGGGCGAACGCGTGAAGGTGCTGGGGACGTTGTCGATGTAGCCGCCGCGACGCT
>DAIDKA010000084.1 GCA_027451085.1 Gammaproteobacteria bacterium | reverse complement strand
TCGTAGCGGGGCTCGCCTGAGCCCAGCGCCACAAAGGCCAGATCATGGTTCTGCAGCACATGCGCCATGGCCTGCACCGCGAGTTCGATGCCCTTTTGCGCCGTCAGCCGCGAGACCAGGCCCGCCAGCACCGTGTGGGGCGTGAATTTCAGTTCCAGCCTGCCCAGCAGCTTCCATTTGAGCCGTGCCTTCACTGTCAGGCTTGACGCATCGTAATGCTCGCCGATGTGCCGGTCGGTGCGCGGGTCCCAGTCGTCATAATCGACGCCGTTGAGGATGCCGGTCAGCACGTCAGCGCGCTGGTTGAGCACGGTTTCCAGGCCCATGCCGAACTGCGGCGTGCGGATCTCCCGGGCATAGGTGGGGCTCACCGTGGTGATCGCGTCCGCGTACATGCAGCCGTGCTTGAGCGCGTTTATATGGCCGCCGCGCAGATCGTCCTGGTGCAGCAGGTATGCGCGGTCGCCCAGATCGAGGTCCCCGACGTGCTCCGCGCCGAACACACCCTGATAGCCGATGTTGTGGATGGTGAGCACGGAGCGCGTGCCCGCGAACAGCTGATCCCAGCCGTACTGATGCTGCAGCAGCAGCGGACCGAAGCCCGCATGCCAGTCGTGGCAGTGCAGTATCTGCGGGCTCCAGGCCATGTGCTGGCAACACTCGATCGCAATGCGGGTCAGCGCGAGGAAGCGCAGGTGTTCATCGGGCGCGCTTGAATAAATGACCCCGCGCCCGTACAGCGCCGGACAGTCGACCAGGTAGATGTGCGCGTCCGAACCCGGCAGTTTTGCGGAGCGGACGGCGTACTCGAGGCGGTGCGCCCCCAGCTGTATCGACAGCGCCGGGGGCAGGGTGGAATCCGTGATCCCGAACCGCTCGACGTCAATGCAGTCATACAGCGGTGTGAACAGCCGCACGTCGTGGTCGTGGGCGTGCAGGTACTTGGTGAGCGCGCCTGCCACATCCGCCAGCCCGCCCGTCTTGGACAGGGGGGTGACTTCGGACGCGATGGCACAGATACGCACGGGCTGCATGGTCAGGGCCTGTTCCGCGTAGGGGTTGCGGACAAGCTTAACAAGTCCGAGCAAGTTCCGGGTCGAGCGTATGTAACCGCGGGACTAAAATCCGCGCATGGGAAACACTCCGGAACACTTCGTCGGCAGGCGCGATTTCGCGCGCATAGCGCGGGCCGTCGCCTACATCGACACTTACGCCGTGCGGCAGCCGTCATTGCGGGCGGTGGCGGACCATGTCGGCCTGTCCGAGTTTCATTTCAACCGGCTGTTCCGCCGCTGGGCGGGTCTCACCCCTAAACAGTACCTGCAGCGCGTGACCGCCGCGGCCGCGGAGGCTGCGCTCACCGAAGAGCCATCGGTGCTGGATGCGGCGCATGCCGTGGGCCTTTCCGGTTCCGGCCGGCTGCATGACCTGATGATCCAGCTGCACGCCCAGACCCCGGCCGAAGTGCGCTCCGGCGGCGCCGGTGTCGCCGGCTGGCATGGTATCAGCCATACGCCCTTCGGCAGCGCGCTGTTCGCCGGCACGTCCCGCGGACTGTGCCATCTGGGCTTTATCGAGACCCATGTCGATGCCGAATGCGCCCGACTGTTCGCGCGCTGGCCGGCGGCCCGCTTTGCACAGGACGACGCGCGCGCCGAGAGCCTGGCGCGGCAGGTGTGGGGCACCGGCACCCGACCTGCTGATCTGCTGTTGCATGCCCAGGGGACGCCCTTTCAGCTCAAGGTGTGGGAGGCCTTGCTGCGCCTGCCTGATGGCGCCGACGTCACCTACACCGACGTCGCCAGGAACATCGGCCGCCCCGAGGCTGTACGTGCGGTGGCCAGCGCGGTCGGTGCCAACGACATCGCCTGGCTGATCCCCTGTCACCGGGTGCTGCGCAAGGGCGGGGCGCTGGGTGGTTATCGCTGGGGTTTGGATCGCAAGCGGGCCATGCTGGCCTGGGAATCGCTGCGTTAGGCCCTGCCGGCATCCTTTCCGGTGTCCCCTGTCAATCCGATTATGGGATATAAATCCATTTAAAAACATAAGGTTAAGTATATACAGTCCGGCCTGTAAGAGGGTTCGCTGGTAGAATGGCTCATCCCATGACAGCGCCACCGTACAAACAGCTGGAACAGGAGTTCCGCCGCGCCCACGCGTTCCGCGGCGTGATCTCCCTTTTGCGTTGGGATGCCGCGGTCATGATGCCGCGCGGCAGCTCCGAGGTCCGCGGTGAGCAGCTGGCCGCGCTGGAGACGGAGCTGCACCAGCTTCTCACCCAGCCCAAGATCACACGCCTGATCGATCGCGCCCAGGCCAACACCCAGACCCTGGACGAGTGGCAGATCGCCAACGTGCGCGAAATGCGCCGCCTGCGCGACCTTGCGATCGCCACCCCGGCGTCGCTGGTCTCACGCCTGGCGGTGGCCACCGCCCGTGCCGAGGCCGCGTGGCTCAAGGCGCGCGCGGAAAACAGTTTCGCCGTGTTCGCACCGCACCTTGAGGAAGTCCTCATGCTGGTGCGTGACAAGGCCGTGCTGCTGGGGCAGGCGTTGTCGCTGTCGCCCTATGACGCGCTCGTCAGCGAATTCAATCCCGGCGTCAACAGCCAGGACATCGATGCAGCGTTCAAGCAGCTGTCGCGCAGCCTGCCGGGCCTGATCCGCGACGCCATCGCGCAGCAGGAAACCCGGCCGGTGCTGCCCATCAGCGGCAAGTTCCCGGCGGCGAAGCAGCGCGCGCTGGCGGTCGAAACCATGAAAGCCCTGGGCTTTCCCTTCGACATCGGCCGCCTGGATGAGAGCGAGCATCCTTTCTGCGAAGGCGTGCCGGGCGATATCCGTGTCACCACGCGCTTCGTCCCGGGCGACGTCTTCTACGGCCTGTTCGCCGCCATCCACGAGACGGGCCACGCACTGTATGAATTGGGCCTGCCGACGCCGTGGCTGGGCCAGCCCGTGGGACGCGACCGCGGCATGGCGCTGCACGAAAGCCAGTCCCTGTTGCTGGAGATGCTGATCGGCCGCAGCCGCGCCTTCACACAGTGGCTGCAACCGCAGCTGGCCAGGCACCTGGGTGTCAGCGGCCCTGAATGGGCGGCGGATAACATCTACGCTCACCTGACCCGCGTGCGCCGCAGCCTGATTCGCGTGGAGGCCGACGAGGTCACCTACCCGATGCATGTGCTGCTGCGTTACGAGCTGGAAAAGCGCCTGGTGGCAGGCACCCTCGCTGTGAAGGACCTGCCCGAGGCCTGGAACGCCAGCGTGGAGCAGCGCCTGGGTGCGCATCCGCGCAATGACATCGAGGGCTGCCTGCAGGACATCCACTGGGCCTGGGGCGCCTTCGGCTATTTCCCGTCCTATGCCCTGGGCGCCATGATCGCCTCGCAGCTGGGCGAGGCCCTGCGCGAGGAGGTGCCGGACTTCGAGGAGCAGGTCGCGCGCGGTGAGTTCGGCGGCATCATCGGCTGGCTGCGTGGCAAGGTCCATGTACACGGTTCGCGCCTCAGCGTCCAGGAGCTGATGCAGGAGGCCACAGGCAAGCCGCTGTCCGCGGGGGCGCTGCTGCGGCACCTGGAGGCCCGGTACCTGGAAGGCGCGCTCAGCAGTGCTGCCGCGTAAGCCCACGGCAGCAGGTCCATGAGCATCCTGTCGCGCACCGCGCAGCGCCTGCAGTCGCACCTGCGTTCGCAGGTCGGCAAGGCCATCGCCGATTTCGGCATGATCCGGGACGGCGATCGCGTCATGGTATGCCTGTCCGGCGGCAAGGATTCCTACACCCTGCTCGATGTGCTGCTGTCGCTCAGACGCAGCGCGCCGGTGGACTTCAGCATCATCGCCGTCAACCTCGACCAGAAGCAGCCCGGGTTTCCTGAAGATGTGCTGCCGCGCTACCTCACGCAGCTTGGCGTCGAGCACCACATCATCGAGCAGGACACCTACTCGGTGGTCAAGCGGGTGATCCCGGAAGGCCGCACGATGTGCAGCCTGTGCTCGCGGTTGCGGCGTGGCGCGCTGTACCGCTATGCCGCGGAAAACGGTGTCACCAGGATCGCACTCGGGCATCACCGCGATGACATCCTGGAGACCTTCTTTCTCAATCTGTTCTTTGGTGGCAGGCTCAAGGCCATGGCCCCCAAGCTGCTGTCCGAGGACGGCCGGCACAGTGTCATCCGCCCGCTTGCCTATGTCACCGAGCGCGAGATCGCCCGCTATGCCACCGCGCGCGCCTTTCCCATCATTCCCTGCACTCTGTGCGGCTCGCAGGAGAACCTGCAGCGCAAGGTGGTGAAGCAGATGCTGCGCGCGTGGGATGCCGAGTTCCCCGGCCGCAGCGACACCATTTTCAGCGCGTTGCGCAATGTCGTGCCCGAGCACCTGGCCGATACCGTGCTGCATGATTTCGCCGGCCTCGATGCGCGGCGGCTCGCCGCGACCGACGTGCAGGCGCTGCGTCCCATGACGGCGGCGGAGGAGCTCGCATTCGAAGCCCACATCACCGGTGAAGACTTTGCCCGCTCCACAGCCTGAACATGGACACCGCCAGCCTCGATCCACCACTGCCTAACAGCTACTGGCTGCTGCCCGGCCAGATTGCCGGCGGGGAGCATCCCGGCGGCCTGGACGATGCCGAGACCGACCAGAGGCTGGCCTTGATCGCTGCCGCCGGCGTGGACTGCTTCGTCGACCTGACCCGCAGCGGGGAGCTGCCGGCCTATCAGACGCGCCTGAGCGCCGGCACCTGGTACTTCCACCTGCCCATCGAAGACCACGGTGTGCCTGACAGCATCTTCATGTCGCAGGTGCTGACGGTGATCGCAGGCGCGCTGAATGCCGGGCGACGGGTCTATGTGCACTGTCGTGCCGGCATCGGCCGCACCGGCACCGTACTGGGCTGCATCCTGGTGGAGCGCGGTCTCACGGGCGAGGAGGCACTGAAGCAGCTCAACCGGCAATGGGGCCATAACGCCCGTTCCCGGACCTGGCCGCGTGTGCCGGAAACCCCTGCGCAGGCCAACTTCGTGCGGACCTGGCGCGCCGGCACACTGGGTGCGCCCATGACGAATGCCACAAGTAGCGCGCCACAGGACGGCGTCCAGCATGGGGGCCGGGTCTAGCGCCGCGAAGCTTCGCGCCAGCGGTGCCGGTGCGACGCGCCGGACACCGCGCCGTTCCCGTTCCTGGGTGCGCCTGTGCGATGAAGATCTGTTGCAGGTGCGGCTGTGCGATCTCGATCTGGATCTCGATAACCCGCGGCTGGCGCGGCCGCTCGAGCGGCTGTATACGGAACTCGAAAGTCGCGGCCTCAGATTCCGGCCCCATGCCTGGCTTGCCGAGGAGTGGTTTTCGCCGGACGGCGTGCCTGGCATCGCCATCCCGTTCTGGCTGGCGCATCCGCGCCTGCGCCGCCTGGAGCGCAACCTGATGCGCGAGGTGGAGGGCGGCAACCTGCGCTGGCTGATGCGCATCCTGCGCCACGAGGCCGGGCATGCGCTGGACAACGCCTTCCGCCTGCGCCGCCGGGCCCGCTGGCGCGAGCTGTTCGGCCCGGCCTCGCTGCCGTATCCCGACCGTTACCGTGCCCGCCCGGGCAGCCGCCGCTACGTCCACAATCTGGGGGAGTGGTATGCGCAGTCTCACCCCACGGAGGATTTTGCGGAGACCTTCGCGGTGTGGCTGAAGCCCAATTCCAACTGGCGCACCACGTATGCAGGCTGGCCCGCGTTCAACAAGCTGTGCCTGGTGGATGAACTGATGGCGCAGCTGAGCGGTCGCACGCCGCCGGTGCGCAACCGCCGCCAGGTGGAGCCCGTCAGCGCCGACACACGCACCCTGGCCGAGGTCTATCGCGCGCGCATCGAGCGCCTGCGCCGCGACCGTCGTGGCATGGTGGAGGAGCTGCTGCGCCGGACTTTCACCACGCGCCCGGAAGACGGCAGCCTGCGCGCCAGCACGCTGCTGCGCGCCCTCAAACCCCGGCTGGTGGAATCGGTGTCGCATGCGGCCGGCGTGGAGCGTTATAGTGTCTACCAGATATTGCGCATGCTCATAGAAAGGTGCGAAGCGTTGAAACTCCACGTCCGCGGCCCCCGCCGCGATGCCTCACGCCAGGCGCGCCTGCTGGTGCTGCGCCTGGCGCGCACCTACCGCCAGGGTGAGACGCCGACGCTGCTGCTATGACCAGAAAACAGCGCGTGCTCGTGGTCCTGCACCCGAGCTTCATGCCGCCGGACTCGCTGGATGGCTTCAGCGACAAGCAGATCGACGAGTGGCGCACCGAGTACGATGTCGTCTCGACGCTCAAGGCCCTGGGGCACGAAGTGCGCTGTCTCGGCGTGCTCGACAGCCTCACGCAGCTGCGCGCGACCATCGAGGAGTGGCGTCCCAGCGTCGTCTTCAACCTGCTGGAGGAATTCGGCGGCATCGTGACCTACGACCAGCACGTCGTCGCATTCCTGGAACTGATGCGCCAGCCCTATACGGGCTGCAACCCGCGGGGCCTGCTGCTGTCACGCGACAAGCCGTTGTGCAAGCAGCTTCTGACCTACCACCGCATCCCCACGCCGCAGTTCGCCGTGTTCCGCAAGGGGCTGCGCGTGCAGGTGCCCCGGCGCCAGCGTTTCCCGCTGTTCGTGAAGTCGACCGTGGAGGATGCCTCCCTGGGGATTTCGCAGGCCTCGGTGGTGGAGGATGCCGCGAAACTCAAGGAGCGCATCCAGTTCATGCACGAGCAGGTGGGCTGCGACGCGCTGGTGGAGCAATACATCGAGGGCCGGGAGTTCTACGTCGGGGTGATGGGCAACGAGCGTCTACAGCGCCTGCCGGTGTGGGAACTGACGTTCGGCTCGCTGCCACAGTCGCAGGCCGCCATCGCCACCCGCAAGGTCAAGTGGGACCGTGCCTACCAGGCGCGTCATGGCATCGGCACCCGCGCGGCCTCCGACCTGCCGCCGCAGCTGCTGGCGCGGCTCGACCGCCTGTCACGGCGCATCTACCGCACCCTGGGCCTGTCCGGCTACGCCCGCATGGACTTCCGCGTCACCGCTGCCGGTGAGGTCTACGTGCTCGAGGCCAATGCCAACCCCAACCTGACGGCGAATGAGGACTTCGCCCGCAGCGCCCAGGCGGCGGGCACGGAATATCCCGAATTGCTGGAGCGCCTCATCGCCTTGGGGCAGGGCTATAAGGCACAGTGGCGCGCAACCTATGGCTAGACCCACGCCCCTTGAGGAATATCGCATGCAGGGACAGAACAACGAAGGCGTGGCGCGATGGCTGCTGCCGGTGATGGCCGCCGCGGCCCTGGTGCTGACGGCGTGCGCGGCCACCAAGAACAATGGCCAAGACGTCCGCCTGCTGCAGCTGGGTGGCCTGTTGCAGGGGCATTACGACAATTCAGCGCAGGTCCAAGCGGACCTGGCCGCCGGCCGCGTTCCCCACCAGGCGGTGGACGTGGTCATCGTGCAGCTGGACTCGCTCACCGTGGGCGAGCATGCCTACTACCTGGAAGAGACCGATGCCCATGATCCGGGGCGCATCGTTGAACAGCGTGTGTTTTCGCTGGAGTCCGCCAAGGGCGGCGTGCTCGAGCGGGTCTGGGACCTGGTGGAACCCGCGCGGTGGCGCGGCGCTGCCAGCCAGCCGGACCTGCTGGCGGCGCTGCAATACAAGGATCTCAAGCAGCTCCTGGGCTGTTCGCTGCTATGGAAGAAGGACGAGAAAAGCACCAAGTTCACCGCCGCCAACGACATGACTCTCTGCCATGCGACACCGCCCGCGGCCCACGGCGCGGTGTACGCCAAGTGGCAGATGGAAGTGACTGCGGATTCGCTGTCGATCAGCGAGCAGGCCTACGACCCGGACCACAACCTGCTCGCGGGCCGCGAAGATGAGCCGTTCGTGCGCCTGCTGCGGCGCGCGGGGAATTAGCCCGGCAAAAACCTGGTTTTTGCCGGGCGTGCAGCAGGCACCACCAGCGGCCTTGTGCCGCGGGTCAGCCGTCTTCCCGCTCCTTCAGGGCGCGCATCTGCTTGATGTGCTCGGACAACTTGCGCAGGTCCTTGCGGGCGGGGCGCTTGAGCTGCGACGGCCGGCTGCTCCAGGAGCCGGCGTTGCCGGTGTGGCTGCTTTCGTAAGGGTCGTAGCCCCTGGATGGCTGGGGCATGGCGGCAGCGGCCGGGGGCTCTTCCACCAGCGACAGCTTCGTACGCGTCCAGTCTTTCGGCGGCTTCACCCAGTCAACCACGGCATGGCCGCGTTCATCACGCGTGATGCGACCGTAGCGCCGGCGTTCAGCATCGGCCAGGGAGTCCGGCGGGTCCAGGCAGGGGGGTGAAGAAGAAGGCTTCTGCTTGCTCATTGCTGCGTCACGCACACGCGCGTTGGTAAACGGTTGCAGCATAAGGCGTCCCGGGTTCCGCAGCCCCCGCGCGGATTGAGAATTAAGTCACGGATTTCCGCGCATGCTGCGCTCGCAGCAGTCCCATGACCGTCTTGCTGTCGGTTATGTCACCGGTCAGCGCGCGCCCGCAGGCGGCGTCGAAGGCAACCCAGTGCACCTCCAGCACCTCGTTGGGTTCGGGGGCGGCCGCGGTGGCCGACAGTCCGGTGGCCAGGAACAGGTGGATCACCTCGTCGAACACGCCCGGGGAGCTCAGCGAAGTGCCGAGCGGGCGCCAGTCGCGCGCTTCGAGGCCGGCTTCTTCCAGCAGCTCGCGCTGTGCAGTGCGCAGGGGCGGTTCCGACGGTTCCAGTTTGCCGGCGGGCAGCTCCCAGACCCAGCCGTTTGCGGCATAGCGGTATTGGCGCAGCAGGCAGACGCGGTCCTGGTGATCCAGGGCCACGGCGGCGGCCCCGCCGGGATGGCGCACGATTTCCAGCGGCGCGCGATGCCCGTTGGGCAGCAGGACTTCATCCACGCTGACCCGGATCACCCGGCCCTGGAACTTCGGTGTGCTGCCCAGGACCTTGGCTTCATTGATTCTGGCGTTACTCATGCCCGCAGAATAACCCGGTGCCCGCGGCGGATGCGGACTACCTGAGGCTGCCGCGGGAAAGATCCGGGTACGACAGCGCAACGACGACAGAACCGTCGTATCTGGTTTCGCGGCTGCAGGCGGTTTTTGAAGAACCGCCGGACCTAGCGGCGGAAAGGACCGCCGCCTTGGCGCGGGCGCTGCGGACGCTCCTGAGCTTCATTGATGCGCAGCGGGCGCCCGCCCATCGACTGGCCGTTCAGCGCGGCGATGGCGCCTTGCGCATCCGCCTGCGGCATGTCCACGAAGCCGAAGCCACGGGGCTTGCCGGTCTCACGGTCGTTGATGAGCTTGACCGACTCCACCGTGCCATGACGTTCAAACAGGGCTTTGATGTCCTGCTCGGTGGCGTTGAAGGGCAGATTGCCCACGTCGATCGTCGTCATCCAGTGCCTTCCTGCAAGGGCGGGCAGGGGCGCGCCGTACGGGTGGCGCGCATGCACCGCAGAACCCGGCCGATGCTACTCCCGGCAAAAACCGGAGGCAAAGAAAACCGCGGGACGACCGTTGCTACACCGGCAGGGTGGCCCGCAGGGCGGCGCACCGGGATGGTCCGCCGCAAGCCGCCGCACCAATCTGGTGTTGATTGCACAAGCGTGGGGCGCGGACGCTCCCGCTACGCGCCGGGCGGCTCCAGGTACGCGTAGCCGTTGAGCTCGCCCTCGTAGAAGCGCTTCACCCGCTGGCTTTCCGCGAGCGTCATGCGCCCCGCGCGCACGGCGCGCTCGCAGTCCCGCGCCAGCGCCGGCGCCAGCTCCGCCACGTCGTATTCCATGTACTCGAGCACCAGGTTGGCGGTGTCGCCCTTGACCACTTCCTCGATCCACCAGCCGCCTTCCTCCAGCAGCCTGATATGCACGACATGCGTGTCGCCGAACAGGTTGTGCAGGTCTCCCAGGGTCTCCTGGTAGGCGCCGACCAGGAATGCCGCCAGGTAGTAGTCCTCTCCCGGCACCAGTTCGTGCAATTCCAGCGTGCGCTTGATGTCGCGGTGGCTGACGAAGCGGTCGATCTTGCCGTCCGAGTCGCAGGTGATGTCGGCCAGCACGCCGGTGCGCGTGGGCTGCTCGCCCAACCGGTGGATGGGCATGATCGGGAACAGCTGGTCGATGGCCCAGCTGTCGGGCAGTGACTGGAACACGGAGAAATTGCAGAAGTAGGTGTCCGACAGGATGGTCTCCAGGTCCGCCAGCTCCTCCGGCGTATCCTCCAGCCGGCGGCAGACGTCGCGGATGCGGGCGCAGGTGGCCCAGTACAGCCGTTCTGCCAGGCCCCGGAACACCAGCGACAGCAACCCCAGGTTGAACATCTGCAGCGCCTGCTCGCGGGCCGTCTGCGCGTCGTGGTAGCACTCCACCAGCCGCCGCTCGTTGACCGTGCGATAGGCCTCGAACAGGTCCCGCACCGGCTGCGGCAGTTCGCCATGGGCGGCATAGTCCTCGGCCTCGCGGCCCGTCACCCGGAACTTGTCCAGCTGCGAGGCGCCCAGGGTGTTGAAGATCAGCACGCTGTGATAGGCGGCGATGGCGCGTCCGGACTCACTGATGATCATCGGATGCGCAATGTCGCGCGCGTTGCAGACACTCTTGATGCGGTACACCACGTCGCTGGCGTATTCGTTCAGCGTGTAGTTCATGGACGAGGAGAAGTTGGTGCCGCTGCCGTCGTAGTCCACGCCCAGGCCGCCGCCCACGTCGATGTACTGCAGGCCCGCGCCCATCAGGCGCAGCTCGGCGTACACGTGCGCCAGTTCGTTGATGGCGTCCTTCACGCGCCTGATGTCCTGCAGCTGGCTGCCCGGATGACAGTGCACCATCTGCAGGCAGTCCAGCATGTCGCGGGCCCGGAGCACCTCCACCAGATCGAGGATCTCGGTGACGAACAGGCCGAACTTCGATTTCGCGCCGTTGGAGTCGCGCCACTTGCCCGAGCCCTCGCTCGAGAGTTTCACCCGCACCCCGATGCGCGGCCGCACCCCGTAGGCCTCGGCGTGCTTGAGAATGAGCTCCAGCTCCTCGAAGTTCTCCACCACCGGGATGATGGTCCGCCCCAGCTTGGTGGCCAGCGCCACCGCCTCGATATAGCTGTCGTCCTTGAAGCCATTGCAGATGATGAGCCGATCCGGTTCATTCTCGGTCAGAGCCATGACGGCCAGCAGCTCCGGCTTGGAACCTGCCTCCAGCCCGAAGCCGAAGTTCTTGCCGTAGCGGTACACCTCGTCCACCACCAGGCGTTGCTGGTTGACCTTGATGGGGTACACCGCCGCGTAGCGGTTCTTGTAGCTGTTCTCTTCGATCGCCTGCGCGAATGCCGCATGCAGGTGCTTCAGCCGGTGAGCCAGGATGTCGGACAGGCGCACCACCACCGGCGTGGTGAGGTCTCGCGCCTTCAGGCCCTCCACGACCTCGTACAGGTCGATCTGCGCCGCTGCCTGCGGGTCGGGCTGCACGACCACGTGCCCCTGCTCATTGATGGAGAAGTAGCCCTTGCCCCACGCATCCACGTGGTACAGCTCGCGGGAGTCTTCGATGGACCAGTTATTGAGGGGCGTGCCATTCACGTAAGTCGAGGCTCCTGAGGATGCGAGCGGAGAAAGGCGCGGACCATAGCAAAACTACGCGTCGGTGCAATGTCGCATTACGGACGGACGCGGTAACGGACTTTTGCGGGACACCGTCCGCTTCAGCCGGCCCCGGTGGTCACCGGCCGCGCCGGATCACGGATCCACTCGCTCCAGGAACCGGCGTACAGCCGCGCGCCGTGCAATCCGGCCACGTCCATCGCCAGCAGGTTCACGCAGGCCGTCACCCCCGAGCCACAGCTGTTGACGACCTCCACCGGTGGCCGGCCTTCCAGCAGGCCCTGCCAACGTTGCGTAAGCGTGGCCGCGGGCAGAAACCGGCCCGTCGCATCCATGTTGCTGGTGAATGGCAGGTTGCGTGCGCCCGGGATGTGTCCGGGCACCGGGTCGAAGGTTTCGTTCTGGCCAGCAAAACGATCTGCGGTGCGCGCGTCGAACAGGGCGACGGTGTTGCTGGCCAGCGCATCCTGGAGCGCAGCACTAGTAATGTACTCGACCAGGGGTTGTCTTATGACAAACGTCACCGGCGGCCGCGACGGCGCCACCGTCGTTACCGGCAGGTCCGCGGCCTGCCAGGCGGCGAACCCGCCATCGAGCGCTGCGACCGGCTCATGGCCCATCCAGCGCAGCAGCCACCACAGCCGGGCGGCACAGTTGGTCTTGTCCTGGTCGTAGCCGACCACGAGGGTGTCCGGGCCGATGCCCAGGCCGCCCAGGAAAGACGCGAACCGCGCCCTGTCGGGCAGCGGATGACGCCCGGAGGAGGGGGTCACGGCTCCAGAGAGGTCCCGGTCCAGGTGGGCGAAGGCCGCCCCTGGAATATGCGCCTGCTGGTAGGCCCGCTCGCCCCAGTGCGGCTGCGCGAGGTCGTGCCGGCAGTCGACCACAACGATGGCCATCGGGGTTTTCAGCCGTTCAGCGAGCTCGGTGGCGTGAATCAGGGCGGGTGTTCGGTGGCTGCTCATGCTGGCTCCAGCGGCAGGGGGTGGGGTTATCGGGCGCGAACTGGCACAATCGACCAAGGGCTTTGTGTGACTCAAGCAGCATATATATCATGGCGATCGACGTTTACTGGGGCAGTGGCAGCCCCTACTCCTGGCGCGTGCTGCTCGCGCTCGAGTACAAGCGTCTG
>DAIDKA010000083.1 GCA_027451085.1 Gammaproteobacteria bacterium | reverse complement strand
CTGCCGCATGGCGCTGGTGCAACCCATCTTCAAGCTGGGTCAGTCGGGCTTCCCGCAATTTCCGCAGCTGGTGTGGGATCACACCTTCAAGGCAGCCGCGGCCGCCGAGTCCTGGGCCGCGGGCGTGGCTGAGGAGGAGCGCTTTGCGGCGCAGTTGCTGGCGCTCACCATGGGCCTGGGCACCATTGTCACCTTCCGCATCGTCATCGATCGCTGCCGCGCCTTGCTTGGTGGCAAACTGGTGCATCCGGCCACGGTGGCCGCGGTGCTGCAAGCGCAGGTCCCGGTGGTGGCAGGGAAGGTCGCCGCCAGCTGGGAGCTGTCCGAGCGTGTGCTGGAGGCGTTGCAGGAGCAACTGCCGCCGGGGGAGGCGGAGCCGCCGCGCGAACCGTCGCTGCTGAGGCGCTCGCTGGTGTTCGGACGATGCCTGGCAGCACTTGCGCTGCTGCGCGAACACGACGGGACTTCCGACGAAGTGGTCGCCGCCTCGATGCTCAAGCTCGGACCGCTGCCGGAGGACTTTGATGCCTTGTGGCTGCGGCTGACCCGCAAGGACCCGGCTTAAATTCTGTTGATCTTCGCCACGACCAGCCCCGTGGCTGTCGGCGTGCGTCCCGGTGCTGCGTTACAATCGGCAGGGGGTAAATCCCTGTGCAGAGTGGCTAATGAGCAAGATCACCGGAAGATCCAGCGCGGTTGCAGCCCTGGCGCTGCTGCTGGCCGCGGCCGGTGTTGCGGTGCAAGCGAATGACGACCATCCACCATCAGCTGCCCCACCGGCCCCTGCGCCTCGCGCCGCTCCCGGACATGCCGGGCGCGCTTCCCGTCCGGCACCAGGTCCGGCAGCGCAACGGCGGACTGAGCCGCGCCTGAACGTTCGCCCGCAGGCGCCGCCGCCGCCGCGCGATCCTGCGGGAGGAGGCGCCGCTTTCAATTCAGGCAATGCCCGTCCCGACCCCGGCGGGCCCGGTTTCAATGCAGCTGTTCAGTCCGGTAGGCGCTTTGGCAGTACGACGGCCTATCGCGGCGTTCTTCCGGGGCAGTACCGGCCCGGCCAGTACCGGCCCCATCGGGGCTCGTGGCGTGGACCACCGCCGGGCCTGGGGCCGGGGCGGTCCTGGCATGGGGGCAACTGGCACGGGGGTTACTGGCCACCGGTGTACTACACCGGCAGTTATCCGCTGTTCCTCTCGGTGCTGCCGGGCGCGTATGTGACCTACTGGTGGGGTGCGGTGCCGTACTACTACGTCAATAACGTCTACTACACCTGGAGCGGACCGGATGACGGCTATGTCGTCACGGAACCACCGCCCACGCTGTCCGATGAGGACCTCGGGGCCATCGAGGCGGAAGGCGATGGTGATGCAGATGCCGCATCAGGCGCGCCGCCGCCGGCCGACGCTGCGGCCCAGGGCTCGCCGGATGGCCTGTATATCTATCCGCGCAACGGCCAGAGTCCGGACCAGCAGGCCAGCGACAAGTACGCCTGCCACACCTGGGCGGTGCAGCAGTCGGGGTTCGATCCTGCCGATGTCAGCAATGGCGCGGGTGATCCCGATGCCTACCGTCGCGCCATGATCGCGTGTCTCGACGCGAGGGGATACAGCACGAATTGAGGAGGCACCGTACCGCTTTTTGAGCGCGGCGGTGGCAACTCTCGCTGCCGGCAGGCAGGAACGATCAGTGGTTCCGATCCGGCAAGTGACGTAAGATCACCGTTCAGGCGCGGGTGTAGTTCAATGGTAGAACTGCAGCTTCCCAAGCTGCTAACGTGGGTTCGATTCCCATCACCCGCTCCATGCCTGCCTGGCTACCTCCTGATCTGTGACAGCGGCCGCACAATAGACCATCGCGCCTTGGCGCGAGTGCCAAGCGGCCGCTACCATGCTTGTCGCAGCCGGTGGAGGGCTTATGGCCAAGGTTAAATGCGGCGCCTGCCGCAGCGACGTGCCGATTCCATCCTTCACGATGGCGTTCCAGCCGATCATCGACATCGAGACGTCGGCGCCCTACGCTTACGAGGCCTTGGTGCGCCCGGTCGGTGGCGGTAGCGCATTGTCGGTCCTCGATCAGATCAACGCCGAAAACCGCTACAGTTTTGATCAAGCCTGTCGCGTCAAGGCAATCGAACTGGCCTCCCGGCTGGGAATGGACTGCCTGTTAAGCATCAACTTCTTGCCGAATGCCGTCTACCAGCCAGCGGCCTGCCTTCAGAAGACCTTCGATGCCGCGCAGCGAACCGGCTTTCCCCTTCATCGCCTCATGTTCGAAGTGACCGAGAACGAACCGGCGCGCGATGTGGGACACCTGCAATCGATCTTCAATGAATATAAGCGGCAGGGGATGATTACTGCCATCGACGATTTCGGCGCGGGGCATTCGGGCCTGAACATGCTGGCTGATTTTCAGCCCGATGTGCTGAAGATCGACATGGCCCTGACCCGCTCCATTCACACTGACCCGGTGCGCCACAAGATCGCAGGCGCCATCATTGGCCTGTGTGCGAGTCTGCATATCTCGGTCGTTGCCGAAGGTGTCGAGACCATCGAGGAGGCCTGCGCCCTGCGCTCGTTGGGCGTCCGGCTGTTTCAGGGTTACCTGTTTGCACGTCCGGAGCTGGAGCAGCTGCCGTTGTCTGCGCCAGAAGTCATTGATGCAATTGTGTCTGCGACGGGTGAGAGTGGGCATCTTCCGGTGGTCGGAACGGCGGATCGCTGACCGGCGACGAAGCCGAGGGCCTCGGTTCGTGGTCGGGTTCCGTCACCCGTTACCGATAGTTCGCCGGCAGCGCAAACAGGCCGTCGTACGGCGGCCAGTTGGGCACCGGGAGGCTGTCCGGCGGGTAGTAGAACACCGCATGGATGTCGCGGATCTTCCCGTGATCCAGGTGGAACAGTTCGGTGAAATGATTGCGCCGCTTGGGGCTGCCGGCTTCGCGGCGGAACAATCCCTCGACCATCACCGTCTGGGCCTCTTCGTCGATCACGTAAAAGTTGCGCAGGGCGACAATCGCCACGCCGAAATCGCCCTGGGTGCGGCAGTCGGTCCTGCCGTCGTTGCCGACGTCCATGCCGGGCTTCATGGGCGAGTTGAAGGTCGGAAAGCCGTTCTCGTAGCGTGAACAGCCCGGATGTCCCTTGACGATGTAGCCGTTGTGGCTGGTGATGCCGTCGAAATAGGAGTTGACCACGGCCTGCATCACTGCGCGGGGCATCCGCTGCGCCCTGGGCACCACCCGCTGGGCCGGCAGGGTGGAGCGCAGGGTGTCGAGGTTGAACGGTGTCTTGCCGGGCTCGCCGGTCAGTCCGGGATCACTCTTGCGGGCGATGAACCACTGGGCCTCGGTCACCTGGTCCCGCTGCACCTTGAGGCGGATGGCGACCACGGCTTCCTCCTTGCCCATGAAGACCGTGCCGAAGTAGCCGGCCTGGCTTTGCACCGGGTCCAGGTAACGGCGCTGCACGGAGCCCAGGGCCGTGATGTCCTTCCACGCGCCCTGCCCTTCGGGAATCACCACCGAGTTCTCGGTCTGGCGGAATCCCACCCAGAGGTCCCCCGCGCCGGGGTTGTGGCTGGTGATTGCGGCGAGATATGCATCCAGATGGTGCCGCAGGCAGTCGCGGCTGCAGTCCTGGGCGCCGGCCAGGGCGCTGGCCAGCAGGCCCACGATCGCGCCCAGTCGGGCGGTTGACATCGTCATGGTTTTCTCCCTTGTGCACCGATGATTGGCCGTTGACGCCGCAAGAACAGCAGATGTACCCCGGGTAGCTGCAGATGCGTCCGCTGTCTGGGCTCGGCTATGATCAGGCAGATAAAAAATTACGGCTACAGGCCTGCGGAAGACAATTCATGACCAAAATCGCAATCCTTGGCGCCTCGGGCCAGTACGGCCGCTCCCTCACGGACAAGCTCATCAGGCAGGGCCGGGCGTCGGATCTCATCCTGATCACGCGCACCCCGGCAAAGCTGGAGGAACGCGCGCGACAGGGTTGCATCATCCGCTATGGCGACTTCGACAAACCGGAGTCGATACATGCGGCGCTGGGCGGCGCCGACCGGGTCATGCTGATCTCCGGCACGCGCGTGGGCGCGCGCGTGGTGCAGCACAAGGTGGCCGTCGATGCCGCGGTGGCGGCGAAGGCGCAGCAGATCGTCTACACCAGCTTCCTCAATCCGGTGCTGGAGAACCCGGCCATCGTGACCCTGGACCACCGCGAGACGGAGAACCTGATCCGGGCGAGCGGGATCCCCTGGACCTTCCTGCGCGACGCCCATTACGCCGATGCCATGATCCTCAACGCCGGCCCCGGGTTCATCGCCTCGGGCGTGTGGCTCACCAGCACCGCGGGCGGCCGCGAGGCCATGGTCTGGCGCGAGGACTGCGTCAACTGCGCCCTGGCCGTGCTCACCCAGGACGGCCACGAGAACCAGGCCTACGACATCACCGGGCCGAACCTGGAGAGCTTCGAGGAAGTCGCCGCCATGATGTCCGAGGTCAGCGGGCACCCGGTCAGGCTCGTCGAAACCACCGACGCGGGCATGTACGCGCACTTCGACACGCTGGGTATCCCGCGTCATCCGGTGGATGACCAGACGGTGGCCGGCATTCCCTGGAACAGCGACGACATGGTGAGCTTCGAGCGCTCCATCCGCGAGGGATACCTCAACGTGCGCTCGGACGATGTACTGAAGCTCACCGGCCAGCGGGCGCGCTCCGTGCGGGAGCTGATCGAAGCCAATGCCGCCTTCCTCAGGGGCGTCAAGGGCTGAGTGTCACCTACCGGTACGCCGCGTCCAGTGCCTGCAGCTGCTGCGGCGCGAGCGTCAGGGACAGTGCCGCGGCGTTCTGCCGGGTGTGTTCCGGGGAGCCGGATTCCGGGATCGCGATGACTTTCCCGCTGCGGATGGTCCAGGCCAGCGCCACGGCCGCCGCGGAGCAGCCATGCGCAGCGCCGATCCGCATCAGCACCGGGTCGCTGGTCAGCAGGTTGTGGTCACCACCGAGCGGTGAGTACGCCATCACCGGCATGCCGTGCTGCGCGCACCAGGGCAGCAGGTCCTGTTCGATACCCCGGCCGCGCAGGCTGTAGTACACCTGGTTGGTGGCGCAGCGGCTGCCGCCTGGAACCTGGAACAGCGCCTGCATCAGGGCGGTGTTGAAGTTGGAGACGCCCCACGCGCGGATTTTCCCGGCGGCGCGCAGCTGCTCGAACTGTGCGACGACCCCGGCGAGCTGCGCCGCTGGAACGGGCGCATGCAGCAGGTAGAGGTCCAGGTAGCCGGTGCTCAGGCGCGCGAGGCTGGCGTCGCAGGCGCGCGCAATGCCGTCTCCGGTCACCTCGTCGGCCTCCACCTTGGAGACCAGGTAGGTGCGGCTGCGGTCGCCTGCGAGAATCCGGCTCAGGAACTGTTCAGAGCGGCCGGCGCCGTAGTTGCCGGAGGTGTCGATCAGCGTCATGCCGAGCGAGAGGCCGGTGCGCAGCGCTGCTGCCTCGACGTCGGCGGGGTGCCGTCCCTGCCCGAGGTGCCACGCGCCCTGGCCCACTGCCGGCACGGTCACGCCGGCAAGTTTCACGCTGTGCAGGGTTGGCGCCGCCGCTGCGGCCGATGAGCCCAGTGCAGCCATGCCCGGCAGACTCAAGCCGAATGCTGCGCAATGCGCGTGGAACTGCCGCCGGTTGAGCTTCGCGTTCATGCTGTCTCCCGCCTGTTGTTCGTGCCTCGGAGTCCGGCGACGGCGGTGCGCGGCGCAGCCCGGATCAATTAGCCGCGGGCGTTGTTCCGGTGCTGGCCGTCGGCGGGTTGCTCACGGGTCCGGAGACCTGGGTCAGGAGCTGGATGGTGGCCTCGCGGTCGGCCTTGATCGCTGCGGTCTCCGGGATCGGCCGTGGGCCGATCGGGGCGGGCTTGCGCGCGTAGTCGAGCGCCAGCTTGTTATCGTCGTCGCGCACCGCCGGGTCCGCGCCGTGGTCGAGCAAATCCTTGGTCACCCGGTTCCAGCCGGCGTCCGCGGCCGCGAACAGCGCCGTCTGACCCTCGTGGTCCCGACCCTGGACGTAGGCGACCAGTGTGGCAGTGTGGGTATGGCTGTTGGTGACACGGGCGTTGACATTGGCGCCGCCAGCGATCAGCAGGTCGATGGTCTTGATCGCCTTGGCCTGCCCGTCCTCGCCCTTGCTGCGGGGGTCGAAGAAGGCGCGGCGGTTGGTACCGTCCATGCCGGCGGCGGCCATCAGCGGGGTGATCTGGAACACGTTGGGCGTGTCGACCTCCGCCCCGTGCGCCAGCAGGATCTTGATCGCCTCATCGTCGTAGGCGAGTGCCGCGATCATCAGCGGCGTCGTGCCGCCGCGCATCATGTAGTCCTCGAAGCGGCCGCGGCCGTTGCCGTTGGGGCGCATGCGCGTGAGCTGGTGATTGACGTCGACGCCCATGGCCAGCAGCCGGTTGAGCACGTCGAGGTCCGTGGCCTTGTTCGGTGGCCGCGGCGGCAACCGGTCATTCATGCCCTGGAAGTTGCCCGCGGCGAACATTCTGGGCCTGAAGGA
>DAIDKA010000082.1 GCA_027451085.1 Gammaproteobacteria bacterium | reverse complement strand
GGAGAGGTTGGTGACCCGTGCGTAGCAGGGCAACGGCAGGGTCTTGTGGGCCGCGGTCATGGCGAACATGTCGTAGCGTTCGCCGATGGCCGTCATGCCGCCGTGGAAGTTCGGGCCATACCAGGAGGCCACGCCGCGCTCGACGTAGCCGTCGGCCGTGGCGAGCACGTGGTAGCGGTGTCCGAACACATCGTAGAAGGGTTTGTTGGCGCCGCCGCGGACCTTGGGTTCATCGCGCGGCACTGCGTCCGGGACGCCGAGGATGCCGACCGGCGGCGGGGGCACCACCGGGGAGCGGGGTTGAGAGCGGCGCGTTGGTGCGGTGGAGCACGCGGCCAGCAGCGCGGCCGCGATGAGCGAGACAGCAGCGATGCGTGCGCCCGGCCTGATCATCGTGAGGCCGGACTCATTGTGTGGCATCCGCGCCGGGTGTGGCAGCGGCGATGGCCTGCGCCAGGTCGTTCACGGCCATGGCATAGCGCGCGCTGCGGTTGTAGCGGGTGATGACGTAGAAGTTCTGGAAGCCCACGCGGAAGGCCGGGCCGTTTTCCTGGTCGGCTGCCACCAGCATGGCGGGCGTGGTGCCTGGCAGGGTGCTGCCGGTGTGCACGCCCTGGGCGGCCAGGCTGTCCAGGGTCTGGGTGAACTCGAAATGCTCGATGGGGCGGGCCGTTGAGTCCGGTGCCACCTGCGCTTCGGCCAGCACCGGCTGGCCGGGGACCCAGCCGCTTTGCTGCAGGAAGTTCGCCACGCTGTCGAAGATGTCGTCCCAGTTGGTCCACAGGTTGATGCGACCGTGGTGATCGGCATCGACGCCGTACTTGCGATAGCTCGAAGGCATGAACTGCGGTGCGCCCATGGCGCCAGTGTAGGAGCCCCTGACCCGGCGCGGGTCGAGTTTCTGCTCCTGCGCCAGCAGCAGGAACTGCCTGAGTTCATCGCGGAAGAAATCGCTGCGGGGCGGATAGTCGAATGCGAGCGTGGCCAGCGCGTCGAGCACGCGGTTGCTGCCCATCATCCGGCCGTAGAAGGTCTCGCAGCCCAGGATGGCGACGATGTATTGCGGCGGTACGCCGCGGCGTGCCGCAATCCGTTCCAGTGCGGCGCGGTGCGCCAGCCACAGGTGTACGCCGGCATCGATGCGCTTTTTGGTGAGAAAGCCCGCCCGGTACTTCCACCAGGGCTGCACCTGCTCGGGCTGGCGGGTCATCAGGTCGAGGATGGAGGGCTGCGGGTGCGCAGCCTTGAGCACTTTGACCACGGCGGCGCGTTTCAGGGGCGAGTCCGTGACGGCCTCGTCGATGAAGCTTGTGATCTCGGGCCTTGAGAGGTCGAAACGTCCGTGTGCCGTGGCTGACCAGGCGGGGGTGGCGAGCAGCGCCAGAAAACCCAGGGCCAGTGCTCTTCGGGTGATCAACTTAGGCTTACGACCCCACGAGTTTGCGGTGCGAATACAGCGACATGAGGATACCGAAGCCTGCCAGGAGGGTCACCATGGAGGTGCCGCCGTAGCTGATCAGCGGCAGCGGCACGCCCACCACGGGCAGCAGGCCGCTCACCATGCCGGCGTTGATGAAGACATACACGAAAAAGGTCAGGGCCAGGCTTCCGGCCAGCAGGCGCGCGTAGGTGTCCTGGGTCTGGGTCGAGAGATAAATGGCGCGGCCGACGACGAAGGCATACAGCAGCAGCAGCAGCAGCAGGCCGATGAGGCCGAACTCCTCGCCGATCACGGCGAATATGAAATCAGTGGAGTGTTCCGGCAGGTAGTCGAGCTGGGCCTGGCTGCCGTTCATCCAGCCCTTGCCGAAGATGCCGCCTGAGCCGATGGCGATCTGCGACTGGATGATGTGATAGCCGGCGCCCTGCGGATCGTTCTCGGGGTTGATGAAAGTGTAGATGCGCTCGCGCTGGTAGTCGTGCATGAAATGCCACCCGACCCAGCCGGCAACGCCGCCCAGCAGCGCCAGCGCCGCCATGATGCCGGTCTGCAGTCCCGCCATGACCACCACCAGGATGCCGCCGATGGCGATCAGCGCGCCGGTGCCGAGGTCCGGCTCGATCACCGTCAGGCCCGCGGGCACCATGATCATCACGCCCAGCAGCAGCAGCTGCGCTATCGAGGGCGGCAGCGGCCGCTCCTGCAGGTACCAGGCACACATCATGGGTACAGCGAGCTTCATGATCTCCGAGGGCTGGAAGCGCAGCGGCCCCAGGTCCAGCCAGCGCTGCGCGCCCTTGCCGATATGGCCCATGGCTGCGACCACCAGCAGCATCAGGGTGCCGAGCACGAACAGCCACGGCGAGAGGCGCTTGAGGAAGTTCGGGCTCACCTGCGCCAGGAGCAGCATGAAGGCGGTGCCCATGGCCAGGTGCCCGACCTGGCGTAGCACCATCTCCAGGCTCTGGCCGGAGGCGCTGTACAGCACCACCAGGCCATAGGCGGCGATCAGTCCCAGGCCCACCAGCAGCGGGCCGTCGAGTTTCAGCGCCATCAGCATGCGCGCGGTTCCCGTGAGCGTGCGGCGCACCGAGCCGTCGGAGACCTCCTCGCGGATCATAGAGTGGCTCCTGCCGCGGCTGTCTTCGGCGCGGTCGGTACAGTCGGTGCGGCAGCTGCGGTTGCGACGGGCCCCGGAGCGCTGCTGGTGGCAGCAGGCTGGTCTGCGCTCGCTGCAACTGCGGGTTGATCTGCCGGTTTCGGCGCGAACTGGGGCTTGAGCTTGCCGTTCTCATCCAGCAGGTAGGCGTCGATGACCTGGCGGGCGATGGGGGCGGCGGTGCCGGCGCCGAAACCGGCGTTCTCGGCCAGCACCGCGACGGCGATGCGGGGATGGTCCACCGGCGCGAAGGCGATGAACCAGGCGTGATCGCGCAGGTTGGCGGCGACGGTCTTGGCGTTGTACTTCGCGCCCTGTGCCACGCTGTATACCTGCGCCGTGCCGGTCTTGCCGCCGGAGGTGTACGGGGTGCCCTTGAAGGCGGCCGAACCGGTGCCGCAATAGCGCTCGCACTTGGTCACCGCGGCCATGGCGTTGATGACGGTGGTCCAGTCCTCGTCGCTGATGCCGGTGACGGGTTTGTCCTCCACGGGCGGGAACGTCTTGAAGTGCCCGTCGGGGTCACGCGTGCCCATGACCAGCCGCGGCTGGAAGTTGCGGCCGCGCATGGCGATCTCGCCGGCGATGTGCGCCAGCTGCAGCGGCGTGACCAGCAGGTAGCCCTGGCCGATGCCGAGGTTCACGGTCTCGCCGGGGAACCATACCTGGTCCGCGGGCCGCTTGAACGCGGTGCGTTTCCAGGCTGGCGAGGGCAGCAGGCCCGGCAGTTCGCCGGCGATGTCGATGCCGGTGCGCCTGCCGTAGCCGAAGGGCGCCAGGCCCACATCCAGTTTCTCGATGCCCATCTCCCAGGCGAGCCTGTAGAAGTAGACGTCGGAGGAGCGCGCGATGGCCTCGTTGAGGTCGAGTTCGCCCTTGGGTTCGCCCTTGTCGGCGCGCCAGATGTGGGCGCTGCCGGGCAGCGAGAAGGTGCCCAGGCATAGCACCTTGCGGTCGGCGGTGATGGATTTGTCGGTGAGCGCCACCAGGGCGATGGCCTGCTTGATGGTGGAACCGGAGGGATAGGTGCCGCGCAGGGCGCGGTTCAGCAGTGGCTTGTCCGGATCATTGACCAGCGCCGCGTATTCGTTGCGGCGGATGCCGCGCGCGAACAGCGTGGGGTCGAAGCCGGGCATGCTGGCCAGGGCGATGACGTCGCCGGTGGCCGGGTCGAGGGCGACGACGGCGCCGCGGTGGGTGCCGAGGCCGCTTTCGGCGGCTTTCTGTACCCTGGTGTCGATGCCCAGCACCAGGGTCTCCCCGGCGATGGGCGGCTGCACCCGCAGACTCGGGTCGGTCTTGCCGATCTTCTCCACCGACCGGCCCTGGGCGTTGACCAGGATTTCACGGAAGCCGTTGGTGCCGTGCAGCTCCTTTTCGTAGGAGGCTTCGACGCCCAGCTTGCCGATGACCGAGGTGCCCGCGTACTGCTGCGGGTCCACCTTCTTCATGTCGGCCTCGGACAGGGAGCTCACGTAGCCCAGGGCATGCACTGCCAGTGAGCCATTGGGGTACCAGCGCATTTCGCGCGACTTGATGTCCACGCCGGGGAAGTCGAAGCGGCGCACCTCGAAGCGGGCGACGTCCGCGTCCGTCATGCGCATGCGGATGGGCACGCTGTCGAAGCTGCGGCGGGAGAAGATGGCGCGGCGGACGTCCGGGATTTCCTCAGGCGTCAGCAGGCCGATGCCCACCAGCCCCTTGAGGGTCGCATCGAGATCGGGGACCTCCTCGCGCACCAGTTCCAGCTGGTAGCCGGGCTGCCCGGCGGCGAGGACTGCGCCGTTGCGGTCGAGGATCAGGCCGCGGGAGGCCGGGATGGGCTCGATGCGCACGCGGTTGTACTCGGACTGCTGGGCGTAGTACTGGTAGCGCACGACCTGCAGCACCACCAGGCGGCCGGCCAGCACCAGCAGCAGCACCGCGCCCACGATGCCCGCGATGGTCGCGCGCAGGTCGAACAGGCGCTGTTCCTTCCAATGATCCTTGATCCGCACGCCGCGCATGGGAATAGGGTCAGCGGACACCGCGGCTGCGGTCGAGCGTGGCGCTCACCAGCGGCCAGATGATCGCGCCGACGAGGGTGTGCAGCCAGCGCCAGGGCGTGGTCAAGGGGTGTCCCGACCAACCGTCGATGGCGAACAGGATGGCCTCATAGAACACCAGCGCCCCGAAGACGATCAGGCACTGCTGGAAGGCAGGCTTCAGGCGGATCTTCTGGTGCTCGCGCACGAAGATATAGGTGATGGCCGAGAGCGCGAGGGCGTTCTCTCCGAGCACGGCGCCGCGGAACAGGTCGAGCAGCAGGCCGCTGAAGAACCCGAGGCTGATGCCCCCCAGCCTTGGCGCGGCTATCGACCAGTACAGCACGGTCAGCACCAGGAAGGCCGGGCGTCCCAGTTCGATGTAGTGCGGCAGCGGTATCACGGACAGGACCAGCGCCACCAGGATGGTGAACAGCAGGCCGCCGAAGGATTCGTGGCGTTCGGCCATTGCTCAGGCTCTCTTGTCCGTTACGGGGGCCTGCACCGGCCTGGCCGGTTGCGCGGGCGCCGCATCGGGCCGGGAGTCTGTCGCGGGGGCCTGGGGCCTGGGTTTCAGGCGCGGCAGGTTCAGCGGTGGGATGGGTTCCAGGGGTGGTGCCTCCTGCGGCTGCAGCGCTGCATTGCCATCAGCATCGTGACCTCGGGCCGGGGCGGCCGGATGGCCAGGCTGGAACCACACCAGCGTGACTTCGCGCGCGGCGTCGATCCGGGCCAGCGGTGTCGCGCGGATCTGCGCCAGCGGCTGCAGCAGGTCGTGACGCACGTCGGTGATGCGCGCTACCGGATACCCCTGGGGGAACACGCCGCCAAGCCCAGAGGTGACCAGCAGGTCGCCGTCCTTCACGTCGGCGTTGGTGGGCAGGTAGGGCAGCGCGAGGGAGTCGGTGTCACCGGTGCCGACGGCAATCGTGCGCACGCCCGTGCGCTGGATTTCCACCGGGGTGGCGTGTTCGGGGTCGGTGATCAGAATGACCTCGGCGCTCCAGGGACTGACGCTGATGGTCTGGCCCAGCACGCCGGTGGCATCGAGCACCGCCTGGTTGCGGAATACTTTGTTCCCGGCGCCGCGGTTGAGGAGCATGCGCTGGTGCTGGCTGTTGAGTTCGACGTTGACGACTTCGGCCACCAGCCAGCGCTCGGCGAGCGGTGGCAGCGCGGCCTTCAGCCCGCGCAGTTCGGCGTTTTCGCGCTGCAGGGCCGCGAAGCGCTGGGTGCGCAGCGCGAGCTCGCGGTTGCGGGCACTGAGCGTGGCGTTCTCGGCCTGCAGGGACTCGCGGGTGGCCAGGGTGTCCCGGACCCAGTTCCAGGCGCGGGTGGGGGAATTGACGGCCAGCTGGATGGGGTAGACGGCGGCGTCCATGTAGTAGTGCACCGTCACCAGCCAACCGCCGCGGCGGTCGAGGACCATGAGCGCCACCGCGAGGATGGCGTAGACGGTGAAGCGCAGGCCGGGAGCGCCGCGTGGCGCCGACGCCCGGTAGGCTCCTGCATTGAACGCCATGCGCGACTCCGGCGGGTTGTGCGCTTATTCCAGACCGAAGTGTCCGGGCCCCATTTCGTCCATGAGTTCGAGGATGCGGCCACCGCCACGGGCCACGCAGGTGAGCGGGTCATCGGCGATCACCACCGGCAGGCCGGTCTCCTCGGTCAGCAGCTTGTCGATGTCGCGCAGCAGGGCGCCACCGCCGGTGATCACGATGC
Source organism: Gammaproteobacteria bacterium (assembly GCA_027451085.1). Taxonomy (GTDB): domain Bacteria; phylum Pseudomonadota; class Gammaproteobacteria; order Steroidobacterales; family Steroidobacteraceae; genus DAIDKA01. Next base: position 11,860 of record DAIDKA010000082.1, on the reverse strand, counting down.
CGCGCTCGGCGACGTCCGCGCCCAGTTCCGGCGGGGTCTGCTCCAGGGCCTGCTTGACCGCGCTGACGATGGCCTGCAGCGGCTCCTGCAGGGCCTCCAGGATTTCATTGCTGTTGAGGGTGAAGCTGCGCGGCACGCCCTCGGACAGGTTGCGGCCCTTGACGGACAGTTCACGCACCTGCTGGCCGGGGTAGGCTGAGCCGATCTCGATCTTGATGCGTTCCGCGGTGGCCTCGCCGATGAGGATGCCGTAATTGCGGCGCACGTAGTTCATGATGGCATCGTCGAAGCGGTCGCCGCCGATGCGGGCGGAGTTGGCGTAGACGATGCCGTTCAGCGACAGCACGGCAACCTCGGAGGTGCCGCCACCGATATCGAGCACCATGGAGCCGCGGGCCTCGTGCACCGGCAGGCCGGCGCCCACCGCGGCGGCCATCGGCTCGCTGACGATGGCAACGTTGCGGGCGCCCGCGCCTTCCGCCGACTCGCGGATGGCGCGGCGCTCGACCTGGGTGGAGCCGAAGGGCACGCACACCAGCACCCGGGGGGAGGGCTTGAGCATCCGGTTGCCGTGCACCTTATTAATAAAGTACTGCAGCATCTTCTCGGTGTAGGTGAAGTCGGCGATCACGCCGTCCTTCATGGGTCGCACTGCGGTGATGTGACCCGGGGTCCGCCCCAGCATGCCCTTGGCCTCGGAGCCGACGGCGACGATGATCTTGCCACCGCGGCTGGGTTCGTCCTGGACGGCGACCACGGAGGGCTCGTTGAGGACGATGCCCTTGTCGCGGACATAGATGAGCGTGTTGGCCGTGCCCAGATCGATGGACAGGTCGCTGGAGAAATAGCCACGTAGACGTTTGAACATGAAAAGCCCGGCAGTTGAGGCGAGCGGGGCAATGCCCCGAAGGTGGCGCGTACCTTAGCAACCGATGCGACATACAGCAAGGCGACGGTGTATCATTTGACGCTGTTTTTTCTGCAATTTGCCGAATGCGTCATGAAGCCTGAGCAGATCGCATCCATCGCCCACCTTGCCCGCCTGTCGATCAGTGAGACGGAAGTCCCGGTTTATGCCGAGAGCCTGTCGAGCATCCTGTCGATGGTGGGTGATCTTGAACGCGCCCAGACCCAGGATGTGGCCCCCATGGCCCATCCGCTGCCGGGCCTGACCCAGCGCCTGCGGGCGGATGAGGTCACGGAAACTGATCAGCACGAGCGTTACCAGGCCAATGCGCCGGAAACCGCCGCGTCTCTTTACCTGGTACCCAAGGTCATCGAGTGAGCATCCATACCAAGACCCTGCCGCAGCTTGCCGCCGGTCTGCGTGCCCGGGAGTTTTCCGCCGTGGAGCTGGCGCGCCATTTCCTGGACCGCATTGCAGCCCATGGACCCGCGCTCAATGCACTGGTTTCCGTCACGGCCGACACGGCGCTGGAACAGGCCGCCGCTGCGGACCGCACATTGGCCGCAGGCCTGGGCGGCCCGCTCACTGGCATTCCGCTGGTGCACAAGGACATCTTCTGCACCCAGGGAGTCCGCACCACCTGCGGCTCGCGCATGCTCGACAACTTCGTGGCGCCCTACGACGCCACCGTGGTTGCCAAGCTCAAGGGCGCCGGCATGGTGATGCTCGGCAAGGCCAACATGGATGAGTTCGCCATGGGCTCCTCCAACGAGACCAGCTTCTACGGGCCGGTGAAAAACCCGTGGAACCCGGGCCTGGTGCCGGGCGGTTCTTCCGGGGGCTCAGCCGCTGTGGTGGCGGCGCGCCTGGCGCCGGTGGCCACCGCCACCGATACCGGCGGTTCCATCCGCCAGCCGGCGGCGCTTTGCGGCCTTACCGGGCTCAAGCCCACCTACGGGCGGGTGTCGCGCTACGGCATGATCGCCTTCGCTTCCAGCCTCGACCAGGGCGGCATGATGACCGCCTCGGCCGAGGATGCGGCGCTGGTGCTGCAGGGTATGGCTGGTTTCGATCCCCGGGACTCCACCAGCGTGGAGCGTCCCGTGCCCGACTACGCCGCCGCCCTTGGCCAGCCGCTCAAGGGCCTTACCATCGGCCTGCTCAAGGAGTTCTTCGACAAGGGCCTGGACCCCGACATGGAACGCAGCGTGCGCGAGGCGCTGGCGGTGTATCAGCAGCTGGGTGCGACCTTGAAGGAGGTGAGCCTGCCCAGCATCGGCCTGTCGGTGCCGGCGTACTACGTGGTGGCCCCGGCTGAGTGCTCCTCCAACCTGGCGCGCTTCGATGGCGTGCGCTTCGGCTACCGCTGCAAGGACCCCAGGGATCTCATGGACCTCTACAAGCGTTCGCGCGGCGAGGGCTTCGGGGCCGAGGTCAAGCGCCGCATCATGACCGGCACCTACGTGCTGTCGGCCGGCTACTACGATGCCTACTACCTCAAGGCGCAGCAGGTGCGCCGGCTGATCGCCAACGACTTCGAGCGCGCCTTCGGCGAGGTCGATGTGATCATGGGGCCGACCACGCCGACGCCGGCGTTCGGGTTGGGGGACAAGACCTCCGACCCCGTGACCATGTACCTCAATGACATCTACACCATCGGCGCCAACCTCGCGGGCCTGCCGGCGCTGTCGATCCCCTGTGGGCCGGTGCGGCAGCTGCCGGCGGGTCTGCAGATCATCGGCCGCCACTTCGACGAGGAACGGCTGCTGAACGTTGCGCACGTCTATCAAAGAGAGACTGACTGGCACACCAAGGTGCCTGCTGCTTATGAGTAACGAAACCTGGGAAACCGTCATCGGGCTGGAAATCCACGCCCAGCTGGCCACCAAGTCCAAGATCTTCTCGGCCTCCGCCACGCAGTACGGCGCGCCGCCCAATGCGCAGGCCAGCCTCGTGGACCTGGGCTACCCCGGCGTGCTGCCGGTGCTGAACCAGGCCGCGGTCGGCATGGCGGTGAAGTTCGGTCTCGCCATCAATGCGCAGGTCACGCCGCGCTCGGTGTTCGCGCGCAAGAACTACTTCTATCCGGACCTGCCCAAGGGCTACCAGATCAGCCAGTACGAGCTTCCCATCGTGGCCCGCGGCCACCTGGACATCGTGCTCGACGACGGCAGCGTCAAGCGCGTGGGCATCACGCGCGCGCACCTGGAGGAAGACGCCGGCAAGTCCATGCACGAGGGCCTGGGTGCCCACAGCGGCATCGATCTGAACCGCGCCGGCACGCCGCTGATCGAGATCGTCTCCGAGCCGGACCTGCGTTCGGCCAAGGAGGCGGTCGCGTACCTGAAGAAGATCCACACCCTGGTGCGCTACCTTGAGATCTGCGACGGCAACATGCAGGAAGGCTCCTTCCGCTGTGATGCCAATGTCTCCGTGCGCCGCAGGGGCGAGGTGAAGTTCGGCACCCGCGCGGAGATCAAGAACGTCAACTCGTTCCGCTTCGTGGAAAAGGCCATCAACCACGAAGTCGCGCGCCAGATCGACCTGATCGAATCCGGTGGCAAGGTGGTGCAGGAAACGCGCCTGTACGACCCCAACAAGGACGAGACGCGCTCCATGCGGTCCAAGGAGGAGGCGAACGACTACCGCTACTTCCCGGACCCGGACCTGCTGCCGGTGGAGGTGACACCGGAGTTCATCGCGGGCGTGCGCGCCACACTGCCGGAGCTGCCGGATGAGAAGGCCGCGCGCTTTGTGTCGCAGTTCGGTCTGTCGGCCTACGACGCTGGCGTGCTGACGGCGAGCCGCGAGCTTGGCGCCTATTACGAGACGGTGGTGAAGGATTTCCCGTCGGATCCGAAGCTGGCCGCCAACTGGGTGAACGGCGAGCTGGCCGCGGCGCTCAACCGCGACAACCTCGATATCACGCAGAGCAGGATCGGCGCCGGCCCGCTGGTCGGGCTGCTCAAGCGCATTGCCGACGGCACCATCTCCGGCAAGATCGCCAAGGAGGTGTTCGAGGCCATGTGGGACTCGGGCGCGTCCGCCGATGCCGTCATTGAAGAGAAGGGCCTGAAGCAGATTTCGGACCCGGCAGCCATCGAGAAGGCCATCGACGAGGTCATGGCGAAGAGCCCCGGGCAGCTGGCGGACTACCGCTCCGGCAAGGACAAGCTGTTCGGTTACTTCGTCGGGCAGGTCATGAAGGCCACCGGCGGCAAGGCCAACCCGGCGCAGCTGAATGAGCTGCTGAAGAAGAAGCTGGCAGGTTGACGCCGGAGCCATCCGCTTGCGAAATCGGATAAGTGACCCCATTGTGGCGCCATGACTACTGATACCGTGATGGAAGCGACCCCGGACCGGGTGCGGCGCTTCATTTTCGAGGACCAGCCTGTTCGCGGCCATTGGGTGCGGATCGGGCAGGGCTGGCGCGCGTTGCGCGAATTCCGGGACTATTCACCGCCGGTTCGTGAGCTGCTGGGCCAGGCCGTGGGTGCCTCGGTGCTGCTGGCCGCCACCCTCAAGTTCAAGGGCACATTGACGCTGCAGATCCAGGGCAATGGTGCCTGTGGCCTGCTGGTTGCACAGTGCACTGATGACTTCCGCTTCCGCGCCCTGGCGCGAGCCCAGGGTGAGGGGACGGCGACCGAACTCACCCCCGAGCTGTTCCGCTGGCTGGTGGGGGACGAGGGGCGGCTTACCGTGACCATCGAGTCCGAGGACAGTGACCTGCGCTACCAGGGTGTGGTGCCACTCACCGGGCATTCGCTGGTGGCCTGCCTGGAGCAGTACTTCGCCTCTTCCGAACAGCTGCCGACGCGGCTGCAGCTCGCGGCGGATGCGGATTGCATCGCGGGGCTGCTGGTGCAGCAGCTGCCGGGTGCGCGCGAGGAACAGGAGTCAGGTGATGCCGAAGTCACCGGCCCGACCGCCTGGGACAAGGTGCAGCAGGGCCTTGCGGCGGTATCACGCGGCGAACTCCTGCAATGCAATGCCGAAGAGCTGCTGATCTGGAACTTCAAGGCGGGAGATGTCCGCTTGTTTGAAGGTTCGCAGACCGGCTTCGGCTGCCGCTGCAGCACAGAGCGGGTCAGCGGCATGCTCAAGTCACTGGGCGAGGACGAGGTCAAGGACGTGCTGCGCGAGCAGGGCGCCGTCACGGTGACCTGTGATTTCTGCAACCGGCCGTACACGTTCGACCAGCCGGCGGTCGAGGCGCTGTTCGGGCACGTGCACTGACGACGGAAGTCATTTGTCTGCCTACTGTGCGCACGGGCTGCTGCAACGGCTCACCCGGGGTCTCGCCCTCGTGGCATTCATGATGGGTGCACCTGCCTTCGCCCAGCCCCCCGCTGCCGTTGCACCGGCGGGCGGTGTATACGACCTGATCGTCGGGACCTACACCGGGCCCAGGAGCGAGGGGTTGTATGTCTACCGCTTCGACACCAACAGCGGCGAGGCGACGCAGATCAGCGTTGCGAAGACGGTGAATCCCTCGTATCTGGTCGTCAGCCGGGACGGGCGCTTCGTGTATGCCGTCAATGAGCTGGTTGGCGGTGGCGTGAGCGCATTCGGCTTTGACGCAGTGCGTGGCGAACTCACGTTCCTCGACCAGGTCTCCTCCGAGGGTGCCGACCCGTGCTACCTGGCGCTCTCGCCGGATGGCAAGTACCTGCTCGCCGCAAACTATGCGGTGGCCGCTGATGCGGGTGGCAGCTTTGTCGTGCTGCCCATCGAGGCGGATGGCAGGCTGGGCGAGGCCGTGCTGACAGTGCAGCACGAGGGTCGCGGCCCGGTGAAGGGACGCCAGGACGGCGCGCACGTGCACTCCACGGTGTTTTCGCCGGACGGCCGGTTCCTGTTTGTGCAGGACCTCGGCACCGATGGGCTCTATGCGTATCGCTATGCGCCAGAGGGCAACCGCGGCCCTGTCGGGCCGGTTGAATGGCGTCGGACCGGAGTCGAGGCGGGCAGCGGTCCGCGGCACCTGATCTTCAGCACGGATGGCCGCCATGCGTATCTGACGAGCGAGCTTGCAGGCACGGTCAGCGTGTTCCGCTATCGGCGCGGGCAGCTGATGCAGGAACAGATCGAGCCGCTGGCGTCACCGGGTTTTGCGGGCAAGGTGGGCGCCGCCGCGCTGCACCTGTCGCCGGACGGGCGTTTCCTTTACGTGTCGGATCGCGGTGATGCCAACGACATTTCGATCTTCGCGGTCGACCAGGCCACGGGCAGGCTCAAGCGGGTGGGCCGCCAGTCGAGTCTCGGGCACTCGCCGCGCGAGTTTGCGATCGATCCCACCGGGCAGTGGCTGATCGTCGGCAACCAGGACAGCGACAGCGCCTACGTGTTCCGCCGCGATCCGCACACAGGCCTGCTGGGGCCGGATCCGCAGCGCCTGGAAGTCGGCTCGCCGGCAGACTTCAAGTTCGTGGCGCCGTGATCCGGGGCTGATCAGCCCAGCGCCTGGATGATTTTCCGCGCCGCAATGACGGCACCGTCCGTGCCGGCGAGTTGCGCGGCGATGGTGCGCGCCTGGTCGGCATAGGCGGGAGTGTTCAGCAGTGGCCCCAGCTCGTGCACCAGGTCCGCGGCGGTCACGCGCTGGAATCGCAGGGTGCGCGCCAGGCCCAGTGTCACTGCACGGGCGGCATTGTCGGGTTGATCGAAACCCACGGGGGTGAGCAGCTGCGGCCGGCCGGCGCGCAGGGCCTGCGACAGCGTGCCGACGCCGGCCTGGTGCACGACGGCGGCAGCGTGCGGGAACACGGCCGAATAGGGCAGGTAGTCGAAGGCGCTGATGCCTGCCGGCAGGGGCGGCAGGGATGCGGTGCTGCCCGTGATCAGGACAGCGCGCCGCTGCAGCCGCTGCGCGGCTTCGATGGCCTGCGGCCAGAAGTCCCTCGCGATCCACACCGCCGCTGAGCCCAGTGCGAACACCAGTGGCGGTTCGCCGGCATCGAGGAAGGATTGCAGCTGCGCAAGCGCCCCCGGGTCCGCCGCGGTGCCGTCATGCAACGGCGCGCCGCACACGGTCATTCCTGCCGGCCAGTCCGGCCGGGGCTCTGCCAGCGGCGCATCGAACAGCCCGAGGGTGCCGTAGGGTGAGAACTGGCCCTCGAACAGCAGGCTCTGCGGGGTCGCGGGCAGTCCGAGTTCCCGCCGCAATGCATGCAGTGGCCGCTCCCAGCGGCGCGCGATGCGGCCGACCATGCCGCGGGTCCGGTCGTACACCCACGGCCCCAGGCGGCGCGCGATCTGCAGGACGTTCAACGGCACGAGCACCGGCGGGTCGAAGCGCGACAGCAGGCTGGCGGGCGCCAGCACGCTCGACAGCCAGGGCTTGCGCTGCAGGGTGGCTACCACCGGTGTCATGAAGGTCAGCTGGTGGCTGACCAGCAGGTCGCAGTCGGCGGCGGCCTGCATCAGCACGGCATGTGCGGCGCGGATGTTCGGCATGACGATGCCGCGCACCAGGCGTCCGGTGCCGCGCAGCGGATCAAACAGCCATCGGCCCAGTTCTTCGGCATTGCCCAGGTCGGACAGAGCCGGAGGCACGGCCACGAACGCCAGACCTGCAGCTTCCACCGGCTGCTTGTAGTCGGCGCTGGTGGCGACGCACACGTCCACGCCCTGGGCGCGCAGCGCGCGGCCCACCGCGATGTAGGGATGCAGATCACCGAGGGAGCCGAAAGTGGTGAGCAGAACGCGCGACATCGCGGCCCGGCTTGCTTGGGCTAGGCGTTGAAGGGCAGTTTCAGCCCGGGTCGCGGCCAGCGGCAGCGGTACAGCCGCCCGGTGCTCGACGCCGTGATGTAGGCGTCCCGCAGGTCCGGTCCGCCGAAGCAGATGTTGGTGGTCACCGGGTCCGGTACCGGGATGTGCTCGTATGTCCCGCCATCTTCAAAGACAGTGATGCCGCCGTTCCACAGCGTGCCGACGCAGATGCGCCCGCCGGCTTCGAGCGCCAGGCTGTCGAGCCACTGGTAGCCCGGCAGAGTGCACACCACGCGGCCGGGCGCGGTGGTATTCCCGGGCGGGGGAACCATCACGCCGGGAGCGCTGAGGTCGAAGGCGTACAGTCGGCCCACGCAGCAGTCGGCCATGTACACGGTGCGCTCATCCGGGGACAGGCCCACGCCGTTGGGGGAGATCATGTCACTGCGCCAGCGCACGATCTTCGAGCCATCGGGCAGGGCGTAGTACAGCGCGCCCATGCGGCGCACCTCGCCGTCGGTCTGGCCCAGGCAGGTGAACCAGAAGCCGCCCTGGCTGTCGAACACCAGGTCGTTGGGACTGTTCAGCGGCTTGCCGTCGCAGCTGTCGTACAGCGTGGTGAAGCGGCCGGTGCCGAGGTCCACGCGCTGGATGGAACCGCCGCGGTACTGCGGCGGCGGACCACCGGGCAGGTGCGTGTCGCCATCCATCCATTCCCATGCGTCACCGTTGTTGCAGACATAGGCCGCACCGTCCGGGCCGATGGCAGTGCCGTTGGGGCCGCCGCCGAGTTCGGCGACAGTGTGGCGGCTGCCGTCGGGGGTGACGCGCGTGAGCGTACCGCGCTTGATCTCCACCAGCAGCACCGAGCCGTCGGCCATTGCCACCGGCCCTTCAGGGAACTGCAGGCCCTCAGCCATCACCGTCAGTTGCATGAATCTCTCCTTGGACCGTTCGTGGCCGGTCATACGTCGTTCAGTGCACCGGTGCAAGGTTGCGCAGGTAGCTGGTGTCACCCAGCGCGCGCATCTGGCGCAGGATCCATTCGCGCCGTGAGGCGAGATAGGCCGACGGCCGCCCGGCATGCAGCATGTAGGGATTGGGCAGCACGCCGGCCAGCTGCGCGGCTTCGCTGCGGCTGAGGTTGATGGCGTCCTTGTGGAAGAAGCGCCGCGATGCGGCCTGCACGCCATAGGTATCCGGGCCGAACTGCGCCACGTTCAGGTACACCTCGAGGATGCGGTGCTTGGGCCACGTGAGCTCCATCAGCGCGGTGAACCAGGCCTCGATGCCCTTGCGCACGTAGCTGCGCCCGCCCCACAGGAACAGGTTCTTGGCCGTCTGCTGCGAGATGGTGCTGCCGCCGCGGAAGCGCTCGCCATCCATGTCGCCCTCGAAGGCCTCGTGCATGGAGTTGAAGTCGAACCCGTGGTGGAAGGGGAAGTGCTGGTCCTCGGAGGCGATCACGGCCAGCTGCGCATACGGGGAGATGCGCGACAGGTCGGTCCAGCGCTGTTCGACCGGAGTGTGGAAGTCCCCGCCGAGCCACAGCCGGACGTGCGCCGCCAGCATGAAGGCGGTGGTCGGCGGTGGCACCCAGCGCAGCAGCAGCACCAGCACCGCGGTCAGGGCCACCCAGGCAGCGAGGATGCGCGCGAACCAGCGGAGCGGGGTGCGGATGGCGGCCTCCTGGTCTTTGGACGGGTCTTGCCGGGCGGGCGTCGTGGCGTGCAACGCCCGCCCCGGCTGCGTGGGGCTGACCGGCCTGGAGTCAGGCCTCTTCGGTGGCCTTGATGATGACCACGTCGTCCACCGGGACGTCCTGGTGGCCGCGGCGGTTGCCGGTCTTCACGGCGGCGATCCTGTCGATCACATCGAGGCCGTCCTTGACCTTGCCGAACACGGCGTAGCCGTACGAGCCGGGCTTATGATCCAGGAAGTCGTTGTCCTTCAGGTTGACGAAGAACTGCGAGGTGGCGCTGTGGATGTCGTTGGTGCGGGCCATCGACAGTGTGCCGCGCAGGTTCTTCAGGCCGTTGTGGGCCTCGTTCTCGATCGGGTCACGGTTGGGCTTCTGGTCCATGTCCGGGGTGAGGCCGCCGCCCTGGATCACGAAGCCGGGGATGACGCGGTGGAAGATGAGTCCATCGAAGAAGCCTTCGCGCACGTAGCGCCCGAAGTTCTCCGCCGTGATGGGAGCCTCCTTGGGAAACAGTTCAATGGTGAAGTCGCCTAGGGAGGTCTGGAATCGGATCATGGAAATGCCTTCCGGGTAAGAATTCATAAGCCCGCGGCCGTCTGGCGCGGGGTTGGAAACTACGGTATCCGGCCTTCGGTCACGCGCAGGTGCCCGCCGAAATCGCGGTGGGAGCGTACGCTGTCGAAGCCGCGCGCGACAAGTTCGGCGACCACCGCGGACGCCTGGGTCGAGCCATGTTCCAGGGCCAGCCAGCCGCCGGGCTGCAGATGCCGTGGCGCCCCCCGGATTATGGTGTGCAGGTCGGCCATCCCGTCGCCAGCGGCGGCCAGGGCGCTCAGGGGCTCGAAACGCAGGTCCGGCAGGGCCGGGTCGCCCTCGGCGATGTAGGGCGGATTGCTGAGGATGAGGTCGAAGCGCCTGTCTGCCACCGGCTCGAACCAGCGTCCTTCGAGGAAACTTACGCGGGTGAGTCCCAGGCGGGCCGCGTTGCGGCGCGCCACGGACAGGGCGCGCGCCGATGCATCCACTGCGGCGATGCTCCAGCCGGGCTGCTCGCTCGCCAGCGCCAGTGCGATCGCGCCGGAGCCGGTGCCAAGGTCCAGGACCGCGGCGGCGGGTGTCTTGCACAGCGCCAGGCCGCGCTCCACCAGGAGTTCTGTTTCCGGACGCGGCACCAGGACGGCGGCATTCACCTCCAGGCTCAGGGTCCAGAAGTCCCGGCGGCCGGTGATGTAGGCCAGCGGCTCCCCGCCGGCGCGGCGCTCGATCAGCCCCAGGTAATGGACCGCCTCGGCCTCCCGCCGCGATTCCTCGGGGTGGGATTTAAGCCGTACGCGGGGGATTTTCAGGGCGTGGGCGAGCAGCAGTTCGGCCTCCAGGCGCGCCGATTCGCTGCAGGTTTCGAGGCGGGCAACCCCCCGGGCCAGCAGTTGTGATGTCGTGAGCGGCGATGCCATACCGTAATATTCGCCAATGCCACCACCAATGACACGGCCAATGACACAAAATTTGTATCCCCCGGCGCGGCCGCAGACGGTGCGAGAAGTGCTGGATACCGGCTGGCACATCTTCAAGGCCACGGTCGGCTCGACCCTGTCCTACGCCATGCTCATGTCGCTGGCGATCGAGTTCCCCAACCTGTACACCATTGCGCTGGGGCGGCCGCTGCCGAGCCAGGAGGAGACCGATCCGCAGTGGTGGGCCTGGGGTATCGTCGGGCTGATCCTGTCGCTGCTGCTGTGGGGCGCGCTGCTGCTGCGGCAGAAGGCGCTGGTCTCGGGTGAACGTACCAGCACCATGGCGGAACTGAAGCTGGCCGCGGTCCAGCTGTCGCGCGTGATCGCAGCCACCGGCCTGTGGATGATCGGAGTCGGGGTTGCGCTGGGTCCATACATCGCCGGCACACAGCTGGCGGGACTGAACGGGGTGCAGAGCGCGGCGGATGCGCTGAAGGCGCTCGCGCTCTCACCCTTGACCCTGCCGGCGGTGTGGCTGTCGGTGGCGCTGATGTTCGCGCCGATGCTCGTGGTGCTGCGCAAGCTCGGGCCGCTGGATGCCCTGGTCGCAAGCCTGCGTCTGGTGCGAGGCCACTGGTGGCGCGCCTCCATGGTGACTGGCGTCGGCTATGCCGCAGTGTTCGTGCTGGTGGTCTGCGTGGCTGCGGTCGCAGGCGCGCTGGTGGGTCTGGCCGGGGTCGTGGACCAGTCCGGGGCGGCGGACCTGTGGGTGATATCGCTGGCCGCGGTGCCGGTTGGCATCGTGTGCAGCGCGCTGTCGTTCACCGTGATGTCGGCCATGATGCTGGCGTTGCTGGGGGACCTGAGCGTGCGTCTTACGGCCCGGACGGCCGGGCCGCAGTCTTGAGGGGCATGATCCATGCATCTGTTGCTGATAGAGGATGACATCGAGGCCGGCCAGTCCCTGGAAAAGGGGCTCACCGGCAGCGGCTACACGGTCGTCGTGGTCACGGACGGGCTGCTGGGCCTGACGCAGGCCTCCACGGGGGATTTTGACCTGATCATCACCGACCGCATGCT
>DAIDKA010000081.1 GCA_027451085.1 Gammaproteobacteria bacterium | reverse complement strand
GCGTCGTACTTGCTGCTGAAAGGGTGGAAGCCGGGATCGTCCAGCTGGTAGCGCTCAAGGCTGGTGAGCAATGCCGCGAAGGCGGTCGCGGGCTCATCAAACACCTTCTCACCAAAGGCACGGCGGAAGCGCCCGGCATAGGCCGTCCGGCGCAGCCTCGCCACCACGTCCGCGACGCTGCCACCGGCCATTTCGTCCGGCGACAGCAGCGCAAAGGCGGCCTGCGCCCGCAATGAATTGAAGCGGCCATCCCAGCCGAACCCTCCGGTCGGAGGCTCCTGCCCCTCCAGCAGGCGCTCGGCTGCGTTGGCGACGAACTCCTGGTGCCAGCGCGGCGTGTGGTTCAGGGTGTAGCGCAGAGAAGGTACGGCGCGTGGCCCCTGGCGGTCGAGGTGTGCCCCGCCCAGCTGTACCGCAAGGCCATTGGCCGGTGCATAGGCATGGGCCGGATCATGACAGCTGCTGCAGGCGAGCTTGCCCGAACCGGACAGGGAAGGATCATGAAACGCCAGGCGGCCGAGTTCATCCAGCGTGGCCGCGTCCACGGCCGGCAGGGCCACGACAGCCTCGGTGACCGCGATATCGGCCACGGCGCCGGCAGCTGCCGCCGCTGCGCCGGACCCCGTGAAAAACAGACAGGCCACCAGCGTCACAAGGACGCGGGTGGCCAGGCCCGGCGCGCTGCCGCGCCGGGCGGCATGCGTCGGTTTCAGAACCGGGGAGCCATGCGGTTGGAGTCGAGCTGCCATTGGCTGATGTGCCTGTGACCACTGCCCTGCCCCGGCAGGAACACCTCGGCATCATCACCGATGGTGTCCAGATGGTAGTGGGTCCAGTAGTCATCCGCAGCATAGCCGATGTGACCCAGATGGAAGATGTCCTCGATGCTCTTGAGCAGCGCGTAATGGTTGTACGGCGTCGCAGAGGTGCTGCCCGGCTTCACGAAGGGCGACAGCAGCACAGCGCCGATCCGGTCACCGCCGTAGCCGTTGATCACGATCTGCTCGATCAGCGACGGCGTGCTCACCAGGGTCAAGGTGCCCGGACGCACGCCTGACAGGTTCGGGCCAGGCTGCTGGTCGCAGCAGGTCTGGCCGGAGAAGGTGATGTCGTAGGTGACCTGGCCGGTGCTGCTGTTGACGCTTTCCCCGGCGGTGTAGTTGCTCTCGTCGAAGGTGATGATGAGCAGGCCGTCCTTGCGGAATGCCGGCGAGTTCATGATCTGCGGCACCCACTTCTGCAGGAAGGCGTCGGCGGAGGTCAGACCGCCGGGCCCGCCATTGGCGCAGGTGGTGCCGGCGGCGCCGGTGCCGCTGCCGTCGTGACCGTCGTTGCACAGGTTCGGGGTGATGAACACGAAGTTCGGCGTGGTCCGTTCGCTCTGCAGGTCGGCCTGCAGCCTGCTGAGATTCACCACGTGCTGTGCGCAGCCGGCCTGATCGTCGATGATGGAGTGGAAGTACATGAAGGGATCGTGGCGGGTCGCGTACGCGTCGCCCTGGGGTACCGCCGCGCTCGGGGCCTCAGCCGAATCGGTATTGTCGGTGCCAATGCCGATGACGGGATGGCCGCAGGCCGCAGCCTCGCGGGCCGGATCGTTGCCCATGTCTTCCATGTATCCGCGCCAGGACAGACCAGCCGCTTCCAGTTGCCTGGGCAGGTTGGCGACATCGCGGGCGTAGATGCAGCCGCCGCTGGCCGCGACCTGACCCTGGGGTGCCCAACCCGTCTGCACCACGTTGTTGTAGTTGCCGACCGTGCCGGTGAGGCCCGGCAGGCAGTCATTGTCGGTGTCACGGGTCGGCGCCTGGCCGCTGATCAAGGCGATGTAGTTGTCCAGGCTCACATGGCCGGTGCCGTAGTACTGCGTCAGCAGCGCGCCCTGCGGCACCAGCGTCTTCTGCAGGTACGGGTCCTGGGTGCTGCTGCCGAAGGTATCGGCATAGTTCTTGTTCTCCAGCACGATCACGAACACGTGCCTGATGTTGGCGGCCGCGGTGGGTACGCCATCGTCGTCAGCCATGCTCAGGTGAGGCACCGCAAAGACGGCAATGGCGGCAGTCACGGCGAATGCCGTGCGCTTGAGCAGTCGGACAAGCATGGAAGTCTCCCCTGTAACACCCGGCGGGACGGGCCGGCTGCGCAAGCCTGGTGGCTCGCTGTTACAGGGGGATTACATGTCCGGGAAAGCCCCAGGCTGTCACCTGCTAATTCTCCGCGTGCCCTGTTTCCTGGCGCGGGGGCGCGGCGGCCGCTGCGCCGGGACCACCAGCCTTCAGGGCGTTGGCGCGCGCGATCAGGTAGGCGCGGATCGCCGCAGTATCCTCCGACTTGAGGTCCTGGGCGAACGAGCCCATGCCCTTGTCGGCGCGCGCCCCCATCAGCACCACGCCATCGAAGCCACCCTGCGTCCATAGCAGCGGCGAAACGGTGAGATTGGGGAAGCTGGTGCGGCCCTGCATGCCGTTGACGCCGTGACAGGTGGAGCAGAACTGGGCGTAAACATCCCCGCCATGGGCAATGACCTGCGCGGAGGCGGTGGACGGCGGCGGATTGAGCTGGGGCGGCGTGTAGGGTTCGGGCTCGGGCAGCACTGCCTTGCCGTCCAGGGCGAACACCAGCATGCGGGCATGCGTTGGCGCGAAGTAGCCACCCTGTGCGGCCCCACCCACGCTGGCCGCGATGTACTGCACGCCATCCAGGGTGTAGCTGATGGGTGCCGCGAATATGGCCGTCTGGGCATCGAAGCTCCAGAGCCTGGCGCCGGTCTTCGCATCGTAGGCGCTCAAGGTCTTGCCGCCGCCATTGCCCATGAACACCAGGTTGCCGGCCGTGGCCAGCACGCCACCGGTCGGCCTGGGATTGGCGAACTGCGGGGTCTCCCACACGATCTTGCGCGCCACGGGGTCCCAGGCTTCCAGCCGTCCGCTGACGCCCTGCCGATCATAGGGTTGCAGGTTCTCGACCTTGGCGCCCATCCTGATGCCCAGGCTGAAACCCGGCGGCACCTTCGCGCCCGGTGGAATGCCCGCCATGGTGAAGTAGGCCTCCCAGGCAGGAATGTAGACCAGCCCGGTCTGGGGACTGAACGCATTGGGGTGCCAGCTGTGGCCGCCCTGCACGCCCGGCGCCAGGTCCCAGGGATCGCTACGGTAGCGGGCGCCTGGCACCACCATCGGGCGCCCCGTGGCCATATCCACGCCCGTGGCCCAGTTGACCACGGTGAACGGGTCGGCGCTCAGCAGTCTGCCGGTGCGAGCCTCGAGGACATAGAAGAAGCCGTTCTTGGACGGTTGCAGGATGACATGCTGCTGCTTGCCTTGGATGGTGAGATCCGCCGTCATCATCGGGCTGACTGCGTCGTAGTCCCAGCCATCACCCGGGGTCTCTTGGTAATGCCAGACGTACTCGCCCGTGTCCGGCTTCACTGCGATGATGCAGGCGGAGTACAGGTTGTCGCCGCCGTCCTGCTCGCGCGTGCGCGGATTCCACGGCGTGGCATTGCCAGTGCCGAAGTACAGCAGGTCGGTCACCGGGTCGTAGAGCACGCCATCCCATACGGTGCCGCCGCCGCCGGAGACCTTCCACCACTGCCCGTCCCAGGTCTTGGCGGCCCGCTGGAGCGCCTTGCTCTCGAAGCCCTTGGCCGGATCGCCGGGCACGGTCCAGAAACGCCACGCTTCCTTGCCGGTCTCGGCATCGAAGGCGGCGATGAAACCGCGCACGCCGAACTCGCCGCCCGAGGCGCCGATGAACACCTTGCCCTTGGCGACGCGCGGCGCCATGGTGATGGAGTAATGGTTGGCCATCTCCCCCAGCCCCAGGCTTGCGGGAATGACATCAGTGGACCACACCTGCCTGCCGTTGCGCGCATCGATCGCCACCAGCCGGCCATCGATGGTGCCCATGATGATCTTGCCGTTCCAGGCGGCAATGCCACGGTTCACCAGTCCCAGGTTGTAGCGCAGTCGTTCACCGTGGATCATCGGGTTGTACTTCCACAACGTCCTGCCGGTCCTGCCGTCGAAGGCATAGACCACGTTGCGCGCCGTGGAGACGTAGATCACGCCGTCGATGTACAGCGGCGAACCATGCTGGTCCTGGTTGGTCTCGTAGTCAGCGAACCACTGGAGCCCCAGCCGGTTCACATTGCCGGTGTTGATCTGCTTGAGTTCGCTGAACCGCTGCTCCGAATAGGTGCCACCGTAGGCCATCCACTGGCCGGGTTCACGCTCGGCGTGTGTCAGCCGCCGGGCGGTGACATCAGCTGGGCTGGCTGTGGACGTATCAGGCGCAGCTGCGGCGGTTGCGGACAGCGCGCTCCCGGCCAGCACGGCCAGCACGGCGAGCAGCACTCCCAAGGTAAAGACACGACCACGAGTCTCCACGGCGACCCCCTCGATCTCATTGTTTGAATGCAGCCCCCGGCAGACATGAACCCGGCCGCGGGCCTGGCCAGTGTACGGCCAAACAGATCCTGGTGATGACCAGATTGATGCCGCCAGCCCATCGCACTTTTTACCGCCGGGGCGACTGACCTTTGTCGCAAAGCAGACCCACCCGAGGCGTAGCATGAGGGGCCCGGGGCGAACCGTGCGTTACCACACGGAAAAACTTACGCAACATTCGTTGGCTAAGATGATGGCCTGTCCACCCCGAGGACACGGGCGCGCCGGGGTTGAACTTCCGGTCCGCGCCCGTCTCAAATCCATTTTGCGCTGGAGGAAAACTTCCATGCAGACCTGGACTGAATGGCAGATCGAGATCGTCACCGCCCTGCGCGAAGACCTCGATCAATTCACGCATTACATTTCGATGGACGATGTGGATTGGGCCGCCTTCCGCCCCTTCTTCCTGGAAGGCCGCACGGCCCGCTCTGCCGTCGATCGCGCATTGGAACGCGATTTCTGACCCTCGTCACGCACCTGGTCGCGCGCCGGCACCGGCCAGCCCTCAACGCGGCGCAGCGGGCAAGAGCCCTGGCTGCAACAGGCTTCGGCCTGCATCCATGATCGCAAGCTCGCGCAGGCGCGGCCTCCATCCCAGCATTTCCCGGGCCTTGGCGCTGCTACCGTTCTTGACCCTGCCCAGTTCAGGCAGGATCTCACGCACCACCGGGTGACGCAGCGCCGCCAGTCTTACCAGCACATCCGGCGCGGTGCGTGTCGGCACCCGTGATGCGGCCGCACCCAGCCCGCTGCGCAGCACGGTGGCGATCTCCAGCATGGACATGAAGTCCCCTGCCGTGGCGAGGAAGCGCTCGCCGCGGCCTTCGGGGCGCGTCATCGCGCGCAGGTGCAGGTCGGCGACGTCGCGCACGTCGACCACGCCGTACCACAGTTTCGGGCATGCCGGCATGCCGCCGCTCAACATGCGGTGGATGACGGCGACGGACGCGGGGTAACGCGGTCCCAGCACGGGCCCCAGCACGAGCACCGGATTGATCACCGACAGTTCAAGCGCTCCTGACTCGCGCGCCATGAAATCCCACGCGGCGCGCTCGGCCAGGGTCTTGGACTTCACATAGGCGCCGATACGGGCGGCAGGATCAGTCCAGTCGCGTTCATCGAAGGGCTCGCCACGGGCGGGGTGGCCGTAGCCGATGGCGGCGAACGACGAGGTCAGAACCACACGCCTGACCCCGGCGTCGCGGGCCACAGCCAGCACACGCAGCGTGCCCTCGCGGGCTGGGACGATCAGGTCGTCCTCGTGGGCGGGAACACCCGCGGGAAACGGTGAAGCCACGTGCAGCACGTAGTCACAGCCGGCCATGGCATCGCGCCAGCCGGCGTCGTGCGTCAATTCCGCCTGGAAAAATGACAACCGCCCGGCGGTGGCGACGCCGGCGCCCATCCCCATGGCGCCCACTCCCGGCTCCCTCGCCCGGCTGCGCACTGTGGCCCTCACCACGTGCCCCGATTCCAGCAGCTGCCGGATGCAATGACTGGCGATGAATCCGGTACCGCCGGTGACGAGCACTGTGGCCATTTCACTGTCCTCCCGGGGAGTTATTATGATCCGCCAACCGCTGCAACTGCGCCGGCGCGACCGGCAGGATTCTTACAGCATGCCGTACCCCAATCCCGTCCCTGCCGATGATGTCGTCTTCCTGGTGGACATCGACAATACCCTGCTGGACAACGACCGGTTGATCCAGGACCTGATGGAACATATTGAGCAGGAGCACGGCCCCGCCAGCCGGGCGCGGTATGCGCAGATTCTGGAGGAGGTGCGCGGCAGGCTGGGCTACGTCGACTACCTGGGGGCGCTGCAGCAGTACCGCCTGGAGGACATGGATGATCCGGCGCTGCTGCGGATGTCTTCCTTCCTGGTCGATTATCCGTTCGCCGACCGGGTGTACCCGCAGGCGCTTGAAGTGCTGCGACACCTGGGGAAATTCGGCACCCCGGTCATCCTGTCCGACGGTGACGTGGTGTTCCAGCCGCGCAAGGCACAACGCTCAGGCATCTGGGACACCGTCGCCGGCCGGGTGCTGATCTACATCCACAAGGAGCAGATGCTGGAGGAGGTCGAGCGCCACTTCCCCGCGCGGCGCTACGTCATGATCGATGACAAGATGCGCATCCTGGACAGCGTGCGCAAACACTGGGGACGGCGCGTCACCACCGTATTCCCGCGCCAGGGACACTATGCCCTGGACACCGCGGCGGTCGCAGCCTTCGCCCCCGCAGACATCACCGTCGAACGCATCGACGAACTGCTGCAGCACGACTTCAGCAGCCTGTGAATGCTCCTGACTCCTGAAGACCTGCAAGCCCTGCGCCTGAGCCTTCAGGTCGCAGGCGCAAGCCTGCTGCTCGACCTGCCGGTGGCGATCGCGCTGGCCTACGTCCTGGTGCGCCGCCGCTTCCCCGGCCGCACCCTGCTTGATGCCTTCGTGCACCTGCCGCTGGTGCTGCCACCGGTGCTCACTGGCTACATCCTGCTGCTGCTGTTCGGCAATCGCGGCCCGCTCGGGCACTGGCTGCACCGGGCCTTTGGAGTGCAGCTGGTGTTCACGCGCGCCGGGGCGGTGCTGGCCGTCGCCGTCATGACCCTGCCGCTGATGGTGCGCTCCATCCGCATCGCCCTGGATGCCGTGGACACCGGCCTGGAGGATGCAGCCCGCACCCTGGGGGCGGGCGCCATCGACCGCTTCCACAGCATCACCCTGCCCCTGATGCTGCCTGGCATCCTCGCCGGCTGCGTCACCGCATTCGCCGCCGGGCTGGGTGAATTCGGTGCCGTCATCACCTTCGTATCAAACATCCCGGGACAGACCCGCACCCTGCCCCTGGCGCTGTACACCGCGCTGCAGAACC
>DAIDKA010000080.1 GCA_027451085.1 Gammaproteobacteria bacterium | reverse complement strand
TGCCGTCATTCTGCTGCATGCCGGTGAAGTACTTGTTGGCGGTGGCGACCAGTTCCGCGCGCGACTCGCGCTGGTTCACCGGCACCGTCTGCAGGTAGATGGGGTCGACGCTCATGTCATCTATGCGCTGGGCCGCCTTTTCATCGCGCACCACCATTTCCTCGATCTGCGTGACCTGCCGGTTCCACACCCGCAGGCGCAGGGCAAGCAGCGCGGGAGTACCCTTGGCCGGGTCACGGTTCTCCTCCTCGATCGTGCCGAGGAAGGCCACCTCGCCGGCGCGCGGATCGGTCACGAACAGGCGGTAGTGACCCTTGGCGTGCAGGCTGCGCCACAGGCCGTCGCCGATGGCCAGTTTCTGTCCGTCCTCGGTGTAGCGCACGCCCGGCGCGAGCGGCAGCTTCGACGGGTCATGCGCCAGCAACGCATCCAGGTACCTGTCGACAAAGCCCTCCAGGCAGGCACGGTCGCAGGCGAGCGTCTCCGGAGCGGGTACAGCGGCGCAATGGGCACCGGCCGCCCCCAGCAGCAACACGGCGGCAAAAGCGGTTTTCCAGGCAGCGGGCTTCGGCATGACATCCCCCTTTGATACGAGCGAGGCAATCCGCGAGGGATTCCATCGTTTGGTTGGCGTGTATTATCACGCGTTGAATACTCAAGAGGGAGGGGTCATGAGAAATCGCATTGCGATTGCCGCGGCTTGTGCGGCATCGATGCTCGGCATGTCCATCAGCGGCACGGCGACGGCCCAGGGTGCCGCCCCTGCGGACGAACTGCCACCGCAGCTGTCAGCCCTGGCGCCCGCCAACCTCGCCAAGCCCCGGCCGAAGGCCCCCTTCAACCTCACTGGCACCTGGTTCGTGGACCTGCCGCACGGCGGCTTCACGTTCGGCCCGCCCTACCCGAAATTCAAGCCCGAGGCCCAGGCCAGTTTCGATGCGGCAAAGCAGGCATCGGCCACCGGACACGCCTACAAGGATGACATCGGCGAGTGCTACCCGGCCGGACTGCCGGTGATCATGACGCGCGTCTGGCCCATCGCCATGATCCAGCTGCCCACCGCCATCTACATGATCTCTGGCTTCGAGAACGCCCTGCGCATCATCTACCTGGACGGCCGCAAGCACACCGATCCGGACGTCGTCGTACGCTCCTACAACGGCGAGAGCATCGGCCACTGGGAGGGCGACACGCTGGTGGTGGACACCAACGCCTTCATTGCCGAGCACCACTGGATCGACAATGGCATACCGGTCAGCGAGGACTTCCATGTGGTCGAGCGCATCAAACTCCAGGACGCCGGCAAGGAACTGGAGATCAAGTACACCATGACCGACCCGAAGAACTGGGAAGGCGAGTGGACCAGCGTCAAGCACTGGAAGCGCGTGGACGACCAGGACATCACCGAGGTCGAATGCACCCCCGACCTCGACAAGCACCTGCCCTCGACGCACTCCGAGCTCAACGAGAGATAGTTAGGAGGAGCCGGAGCCCGCAATTTGCCGTAAGGCGGGTGTAGCGCCGTGGACGGCGCGGGATGACAACGGCGGCAGGATTGGCGCTGTTGAACGTCCACAGGACGGCCCCGAAGGGGCGAGGCCCATGGATGGGCCGAGTAATCGCAGGGATGCGAATGCCCGCCCGCCGTCGGCAATTGCTGGATACGGCTCCGTTGTTACTGCGCTGGCGGCGCGCCCGTCTGCGGCACGTTGATCGGCCCACCGCGCGCATGCGCCGGGTCGTGGATCACCTTGCCATCCGGCAGCGTGACCGATACGAACAGCCCGCCCTTGGTGCCGTCGCGCAGCGGGTTGATGACCACCGTGATCTTGTCCCCGGGTGTCAGCTCGCTGGACTTCCAGCCCTGGCGTTTGAGGTTGTTGGGGCTGTTGAGCTCCACCTTCCACAGATCGATGCCGCCCTGGTTGTTGGGAACGTCGATGTCGATGAAGGCGTGTGGATTGGTCCACTGGAAGTCGTGCACCGTGCCCTTCAGCGGCAGCAGCCGCGCCTGATCGAACATGGCAAAGGAATGGTGCGCCTGCGTCACAGCGGCAAAAGTCAGCAACGCGGCAGCCAGCCCGGCCTGTTGAAATCTCATCGCATCCCCCTCTCCCGTAGGGCGCTTGGTTTACGGTTTGCGGCCTTGAGTGTCAAGGTATACTGCTCGGCGCATCAGGGAAGGGGGAAATCATGCGATTGCAGTACCTGCTCACCGTCCTCGCGGTCACCGCCGGCCTGTCGGCCGCGGCGGCAGTCGCGGCCGATGACTCCGGTCCGCCGGCCGCCTTCCCGCACGGGCATTATGCCGCGCTCAACCAGCTGCCCGACTGGGGCGGGGTCTGGACCTATGACTTCATGCCACCCCCCGGCACCAAGCGGGAGATGCCCGCACTCAAGGGCAAGTACCTGGCCGACTACCAGGCGTGGCAGAAGATCGCCGCCGCCAACCACGGCGAGGTACCGCATCAGGGCTCCTACTGCCGCCCCCCCGGCATGCCCGGCATCATGCTGGTGGGACAGTACCCCATCGAGTTCCTGTTCACGCCGGGGCGCGTGACCATTCATTTTGAAGCCTGGATGCAACTGCGCTCCATCTGGACCGACGGCCGTCACCTGCCGGACGATTGGGATCCCAATTTCTATGGCTTTTCCACCGGCCACTGGGAGGGTGACACACTCGTGGTGGACACCGTGGGCATCAAGACCATCACAGAGCTGCGTCCCGGCATGCAGCACTCGGACAAGCTGCATGTCACCGAGCGTTTCCACCTGGCGCCAAACGATAAAAACACCCTGGTGGACGACATGCTGGTGGAGGACCCGGAGGCCCTGGCGCATCCATGGCACACGGTCCTCACCTACACGCGCGCGCGCGATGAGAACCTCATGGAATTCGTATGCGCCGAGAACGACCGCAACCCGGTCGACGCCAACGGCAACGTCACACTGAAATAGACCGACAGCAAAAACCGGACCTTGATGCCGGCCGAAGGGGGGGGGGAATATGCGTGCACGGCTGTTGATCGAACTGGCCGCGGCGGCGCTGGCGGGCATGGCCCTGGGCGGTGCTGCCACCGCACAGGACGCTTCCGCGGCCGCGGATACAAACGCGGCTGTTACCGGCATCCAGGCGGCGCCGGCGTTCACGGCGGCCCAGCTGCTGCAGCTGCCGCGGGAAAACTGGCTCACCAACGGCGGCAATCTCTTCAACCAGCGCTACTCGCCCCTGACCCTCATCAACCGCGAAAATGTCGGGCAGCTGAAGGCGCTGTGGCGCGCGGGCATGGGTTCGGGCACCGGGCCCGGCAACGCCGGTCAGGCCCAGATCCTCGAATACAACGGCACGCTGTTCGTGTCCAACGGCGCCAACGACGTATTCGCCATCGACGTCGAGACGGGGCGCATCCTGTGGACCTTCCACGGCAATCCGGCGCCGGGCAGCGGCACGCCCATGGGACATTCCAACCGCGGCGTCGCCCTGGGCGACGGCAAGGTGTTCGTGGGGCAGGTCGACGCCAGGCTCACCGCGCTCGACCAGCGCACGGGCAGGATCGTCTGGCAGGTGCAGACCGAACCCTGGCAGGACGGCTTCAGCATCACCGCCGCACCGCTGTACTACGACGGCCTGGTGATCCAGGGCCTCTCCGGCGGTGAGCTGGGCGTCCGCGGGCGGGTGAAGGCCTATGACGCCAGCACGGGCACGCTGCGCTGGACCTTCTACACCGTGCCGGGCCCGGGGGAGACCGGACACGACACCTGGCCGCAGCAGGGCGATGCCTGGGAACACGGCGGCGCCGCCGTATGGCAGACCCCGGCCGTGGACCCGGAACTGGGGCTGATCTATTTTTCCACCGGCAATCCCGGCCCCAACCTGTTCGGCTCGGTGCGCAAGGGTGACAACCTGTTCACCGTTTCCATCGTCGCGGTGGAAGCGAAAACCGGCAAGTACCGCTGGCACTTCCAGCAGGTGCACCACGACATCTGGGACTACGATTCCCCCAATCCCGTGGTGCTGTTCGACACCACCATCAAGGGCCGCAAGGTCAAGGGCCTGGTGGAGGTTTCCAAGACCGGCTGGGCCTACATCCTGGACCGCGTCACCGGCAAGCCGCTGATCGGGATCAATGAACGCGCGGTGCCGCAGGAGCCGCGGCAGGCGACAGCGGCGACCCAGCCGTACCCGGTGGGCGACGCCATCGTGCCGCAGCAGATCGACATCGTGCCCGAGGGCGCGCTGGTCGATGAACACGGCCGGCTGCCCAACGATGGCCGCATTTTCACGCCTTACTTCGACCGTCAGGTGATGGTCAAGCCGGCCACCATGGGCGGCGCCAACTGGCCGCCGAGTTCCTACGACCCGCAGACCCACACGCTGTACGTGTGCGCCACCGACCGCATCAGCACCTTCGTGTCCAAGGACCCCGGCGCGCCGGGTCCGAACAAGGTGTACATGGGCGGCTCCTTCGGCCAGGCCGAGGCCAACGACCGCGGCATTTTCGCGGCGCTGGATGTCACCACCAACAAGCTGGTGTGGCGCCAGTCGTGGCGCGAACTGTGCTACAGCGGCTCCATCGTCACCGCCGGGGGCATCCTGTTCACGGGCCGCGCCGATGGCCGGCTGACGGCGCTCGACACGCGCAATGGCGCCAAGCTGTGGGAGTTCATGACCGACGCCGGCGTCAACACCACCGCCACCACCTTCGAGAACAAGGGCAAGCAGTACGTAGTGGTGCACGCGGGCGGCGGCGTGTTCGCCAACGGCAAGCGCGGCGACGGCATCTGGATGTTCTCCCTCGACGGGAACATCCCCTCCCTGGCGCTGCCGGGCGCGGCGCGGCGCGGCCCGGGCGCCGGCCCCGGCGGCGCATCGGCCGCACTGCCGATACCCGCGACCACACGGCCGGCCAATGCGCAGCAAGGCGCGGCGATCTACCGCAACGCCTGCCTGCCCTGCCACGGAGAGACCGGCAGCGGCGGCACCGGCGGCGGCAAGAGCCTGCTCGAAGGCCAGAGCCACGACACCATCCTGGCGGTCTCAAGCGCGGGGCGCAACAACATGCCCGCCTTCAAGTCCACCTACTCCGCCGACGATCTCAACGACGTGACCGCCTATATCACCACGGTGCTGCAGACACACAAGTAACGGGCCCGACGCAGCCCGGCAAAGGGGGTCGTGGTGGCGGGCATGTATTCGACGCTGCGGGCGCTGCGCCAGGACCCTTCGGTGCTGCAGCAGCGGATCAAGCCCGGCACCCTGCGGCGGACCCTTACGATCGCTGCACCTTACTCCTGCTGGCTGCTGCTGCTGGCCGTGGTGGTGATCGCCAATGCCAGCATCAGCATCGTCAACCCGCTGATCTATCGTCGCATCATCAACGACGGCATTCTGCGGGCCAACACCGCGCCGATCGTGCACCTGGCCCTCTTCATCGCCCTGCTGGGCCTGCTGGATGCGGCGCTGGGTTCACGATCGGCAGCTCAGGGTCAAGGCTGGTCGATGACCATCGCCAATCATTTAACGAGTGGCGAAGGGATTAACAATGCGCAATTGGTCCTCAATGAGCTGGCCATTTTGCATGTCCTCCGAGTACAGAACCTTGTTTCCGGCAACCAGTGCTGCCGCAACCAACATGGAGTCATAGAGCGAGAATCCGTACCGTTCATGGATCGCCAATCCACGCTCGTGTGTCACCACGGTGACAGGTTCCACGCTACACACGGCCCGGATGGTGTCGAGAATTTCGCGCACTTCGGTCACGGACATTTTCAGTTTCCGCAGTGCCACAGCCGCGAATTCATTCAGCACCTGAGCACTGATGGTGCCGCGATCCGCCAGTAGCTGTTCAACCCGGTCCGCTTTGGCCGCGTCGGCCGAGAACAGGTAAAGCAGCACGTTCGTGTCGAAAAAGGTATCAGCGCCGCTCATTTGCTTCGAGGCGGTCAAACTTGAAGGTCTTGGGCAGCCGGCCTCGGAATTTTCGAAGTCGCGCAAGAAGCTCTCGTTCTCCCGGCGCCTTTGCCACTGCAAATACCTGCTTGCCAGCGACCTGGATTTCCACCTGATCCCCGTCTTTCAGCCCAAGGGCTTCCACGACTGCGGCGGGCAATCGAACAGCAAGGCTGTTGCCCCATTTTGATACCAGCATATTTCACTCCCGATGGATATACGTGACAATCATAGTATATCACTCACCGTGGCACTACTTGAAGTTTCCTGTTGTTCGGGCTTGATAAGCGGGGGCGTGTGTCCCTGGATCAGCCCAGCGTGGGCTGTGATGACCACACAGATTGCGAATGAGCAGAAAGCCAGGTTCCATACCGTTATGTTTCTAAGATGGTACGCGATCACTTGAAGGGCTATCTTCTTCATGATCCAGACCTGTCAAAGAGCAAGTCGCTTGAACGGCTTCAGGGAGAATACGACTTCGACCGGGACGTCGAAGTAAGCCGCGATGCTCAGCGCCAGGTGCAGGGAGGGGCTGTATTCGCCGCGTTCGAGGTAGCCGATGGTCTGGTAGTGCACGCCGAGCGCTGCGGCCAGCTCGCGCCGCGAGATGCGGCGTTCTGCGCGCAGCATCGCCACTCGGTTGTGGACGACATCGATGGAGTCCGCCACTCGTCAGTACCCTTTGGACAGGACGCGTTCGCGCACTTTGGCCAATGTGGATCCGGACTGGCGTCGGGCCATGCGGCGCAGCAGAGTCGGGGCGACCAGTATGCCGATCACCGCCCACACGCCGAGCATGGTGAACGTCTCAACCGGACGCCACGATCCGCCGATCTCAGCCGCGGCCATCTGCGCTGGGAGCATCGCGGATCGTGCGCCGAGGGCCGCCCAGTACATTGGGAAGGCCTGTCCCACCCACTGCATCCACATCG
>DAIDKA010000079.1 GCA_027451085.1 Gammaproteobacteria bacterium | reverse complement strand
CGATCTTGAGCGAGGGACGCTGGCGGGGCGGGGCGCCGTCCGGCGGGGTGGGCCGGGGCGGGGTCGGTGTACCGGCTTCCTGCGCGGGTTCGGCGTCCGCGGCGGCCGGACCAGTGTTCTCCACTGCGTGCGGTCCCGCGGGAGCTGCGGGTTCCTGGTGGTGCTCGGTGAAAACCATGCCCTCGTTGGTCTCGCGCGCATAGATGCCGAGCACGGCGCTGATGGGGGCCTTCACGTGGTGGACGCGGCCGCCGAAGCGGGTGTTGAACTCGACGGACTCGTTACCAAGGGCGAGGTGCTGCGTGGCCGACAGGCTGACGTTGAGCACGATGCGGCCGTCCTTCACATGCGCGGCGGGCACCTGCACGCCCGGCCGGCTGGCGTCGACGATGATGTGCGGCGTGTGGCCGCAGTCGCTCATCCACTGGTGCATCGCGCGCAGCAGGTAGGGGTTTTTGTCCGGAATGGCGCTATCAGCCATGATGGCCCTGCCTCCTTGTCGCAGGCGGCGGGGACATACCCGCCTCCACTTCCGACAGGCTATCGCGAAATGAGGGACGGGAAAACACCGCGGCGGCGTACCGGAGCACCGCAGGCGCGACCAGCCCTCCCTCCCAGCTCTGCAGACGCCACAGCACCGGGGCGATGGTGGCATCCATCAGCGAGAACTCATCAGAGAGGAAGAACGGCTTCAGGCCGAACAGCTGCTCGGCCTGATGCACGGTGTCGCGCAGGTCCTTGCGCAGTTTCACCTGGGCCTTGAGGTCTTCCTCGCGTTCGATCCGCGTCATGAGGCCGTACCAGTCGCGCTCGATGCGATACAGGGCAAGACGCACCTGCGCGCGTGCCACCGGGTCCACCGGCATCAGCGGCGGGTGCGGGAAACGCTCGTCAAGGTATTCAATGATGACGCGGGAGTCATAGAGCACGAGATCCCGGTCCACCAGCGTGGGTACGCTGTGGTAGGGATTGAGGTCGTAGAGGTCCTCGGGAAAGCGCCCGGGCAGGACGTCGATGATCTCGATGCCGGGGAGGAGTTCTTTTTCCGCAAGGACGATGCGTGCGCGGTGGCTCCACGGTTCGTCGGGAGCGGAGAACAGGGTCATCGTGGATCGCCGGCCTGGCAAAACCCGCCTCCGTACTTGCGATGCGGCCATTCCCGCGATGGCGGGACGGGGTGCATTATACACGCAGCCCCCGGGCCCGATTTCCGGGGCTTGTGGCCGCAGAGGAAGACTTGTAATGAATCGTGTGTTGCGGGCGCTGGGATTCGTCGTGGCGTCGGTGGTCTGCGGCCTGGCGCTGGCGTTCGTGATCATCGCCTGGCATCCGGAACTGGTGCGCGCACCGCAAAAAAAGCCGCCCGTGGCGCATGAGGCCACCTCCGTGGCTGCCCCGCGCGCGGCGGATCCGGCGCTCACGCCGCAGCTGCCGCCACAATCCGCGCCTGCGCGGATCGTATCCGACGGTCCTGCGGACATTGATCTCAACGCGGACCCGCGCAACGGCGCGGTGCACGACGCCTGGTCCTACGCGGATGCGGTCCGGCGCGCCGGGCCTGCGGTGGTCAACATCTACACCACCAGGACCGTGACCGAACCGGTGGTGCCCGCAGGGTTCGAGAGCCTGTTCGGTGTGCTCAGCCGCACGGAGCGCAGCCTGGGTTCAGGGGTCATCGTCGATGCGCAGGGGCACATCGCCACCAATAATCATGTGGTGGCGGATGCTGACAAAGTGCAGGTGCAGCTGGCGGACCGCCGGGTCGCAGTGGCCAAAGTCGTCGGGCGCGATCCGGATTCCGATCTCGCGCTGCTGAAGATCGATCTGCCGAACCTGCCGGTGATGCCGATGGGTAATTCCAGCCTGCTGCGGGTGGGCGATGTGGTGCTGGCCATCGGCAATCCGATGGGCCTGCAGGCCACGGTGACGCACGGCATCGTGAGCGCCACGGGTCGCGGCCAGCTGGGCCTTGCAACCTTCGAGAACTTCATCCAGACCGATGCTGCCATCAATCCCGGCAATTCAGGTGGCGCGCTGATCGATCCCGCAGGTGAGCTGGTCGGCATCAACACCGCCATTCTGGACAAGCGTACCGGCGCCGAGGGCATCGGCTTCGCCATCCCCGTGAACATGGTGCGGGGCGTGATCCACGACCTGATCGCCAACGGCAAGGTCACGCGCGGCTGGATCGGAGTCGTTCCGGAGGACTGGTCGGACGACCAGGCCGAACGGTGGGGACTGGCCCATGGCGGGGTGGTGATTGCGAACCTGTACGTCAACAGTCCCGCGCTGCAGGCGGGGCTGCATCCGGGAGACATCCTCGAAGCCATCAACGGCCGGGATGTGCACTCCAGCCAGGAGGCGCTGGCGCGCATCGCCAGCACGCCGCCGGGGCGAAACCTGAGGCTCAAGGTGCTGCGCGGCCGCCAGGAGCTCGAATCCAGCATGACCGTCACACAGAGGCCCAAGTCACTATGAATCCACTCAGGTTCGAGACGCGCGCTGCACTGCAGGCGGCGGTGGAAGCGCGTTTGACCCAGGCGCTGACCATGGCCGCACCTGATGGCAGGGGGCCGGTGGTGATGCTCTCCGGAGGCAGCACGCCGATTCCCGCGTATCTGGAGCTGGCGCGGCGCGGCCTCAAGCCTGCCGCCGGCCTCACGGTGTTGTTTTCGGATGACCGCTACGTGCCGTCGGACTCGGACCAGAGCAATTACCACCAAAGCAGGCCACTGTTCGATTCGCTGCAACTGCAGCCCGGGCAAGTGCTGCGCATCCGCACTGAACTGCCGCTGGCGCAGGCGGTTGCCGACAGCGAGCGTCGGCTCGAAGCGCTGCTTGCTGCAGGCCGGCGCATCGGCCTGGGTCTGCTGGGCCTGGGCGCGGATGGGCACACCTGTTCGCTGTTCGGTCCACAGGACCTGGCGGCTGCTGCGGGCCGGCTCGCGGTGAGCGTGCATCGTCCCGATGGGCGCGACGCGGTGAGCGTCACCCCCGCGGTGCTCGAACGCGTGGACCAGCTGGTGTTCGTGGTGGCGGGCGCCGACAAGCGCCAGGCGCTGGCGGCGCTGCTGCAGCAGGACCCGGCGCTGACCGCCTGGAATGCGGTGGCCGGCTGTCCTGCGGTCGAGGTATGGGCGGACGCTGAAGCCCTCGGATAGCCGCTACCGCGTATCGAAGGCGTGCCGGATCCAGGTGATCCGGGGCGCGGGGCCGCCCAGTTCCTCGATCAGCAGGGCGTCGAAACGTACCGCGAGACGGCGGTACTCAGGGTGATGCTGCAGCAGCTGCTGCGCGGCGCGGATGATGCGGCGCTGCTTGCAGGGGCCGATGCTGGCGGCAGCACCACCGCAGGCCGTGCTGGTGCGCAGCCGCACCTCGGCGATCACCAGCACGTTGCCGTCGCGCGCGACCAGATCAAGCTCTCCCGCACGGCGGCGGAAGTTGCACTGTAGAAGAGTGAGGCCCCGCGAGCGCAGGAACTCGCCGGCGGCGCGTTCCGCCCGGGCGCCCAGTTCCTGCGTGGAGCTGGGCATGGCGATTATTGCGGGGTGATGGCGGGCGCCGCTGGAGTCACGGCGGCCGGCGCAGTTGCAACAGAGGAGGATGCATCGGCGAGCTTGTGCGGTTCGCCGTCGCTTATCTGCGCCCAGGTGAGTCGGCGGTGCACCCGGCCGTCGTCGGCGATGGTGAGATGCCCGCTCAGACCGTCCACGGCGATGCCGGTGGGGTCGGGTTGCGTGCGCAGCGCCGCCGCCAGTCTCCAGGCATCAAAGCCAAAGGCGAACAGCACGTCACGCCGGGGTCCGCCCACGGGCCAGGCCGCATTGGCAGCCTCGCGCACGCTGTCGGGCAGGTCGCCGCCCAGCATCCAGGGCGAGTCCGGGAAGAT
>DAIDKA010000078.1 GCA_027451085.1 Gammaproteobacteria bacterium | reverse complement strand
GGGCGGTACCGAAGGCGTCCATGACGAACACGTCACACAGCGCAGCATATTGCTTGGCCAGTTCGTCGGTATTCTTCTTTTCACCCGTGTTGAAGCGCACGTTCTCCAGCAGCACCAGCTGCCCCGGGGCGCACTCGACCCCCGACAGCCAGTCCTGCTTCAGCGGCACGGGTTGCCCGAGCAGCTCCGACAAGCGCCGGGCTACGGGCGCGAGCGAGAGCTCCTGCGCATGAACACCTTCCTCGGGCCGGCCCAGGTGCGACATCACCAGCACCGCTGCGCCGGCCTTGAGGGCGGCCTGCAGGGTCGGCAGTGCCGCGCGGATGCGCGCGTCGCTGGTCACCACGCCATCCTTCACGGGCACGTTGAGGTCTTCGCGGATCAACACCCGCTTGCCCGCCAGGGGCAGGTCCGCCATGCGCAGGACCTTCATCGCCTACTTCGCCTTCGACCAGGCCACGGTGGTGTCGAGCATGCGGTTGGAGAAGCCCCACTCGTTGTCGTACCAGGAGAACACCTTGACCATGGTGCCGCCGATCACCTTGGTGAGCGTGGCGTCGAAAATCGACGAATGCGGGTTGTGGTTGAAGTCGACGGACACCAGCTGCTCGTCGTTGTAACCCAGCACGCCCTTCAGGTCGGCCGAAGCCGCTGCCGCCTTCAGCAGCGCGTTGATCTCCTCCACAGTGGTGGGGCGGGCGGCCTGGAAGCTGAGGTCCACCAGCGAGACATTGATGGTCGGCACGCGCACCGAATAGCCATCCAGCTTGCCGTTGAGTTCCGGCAGCACCAGGCCCAGCGCGGCGGCGGCACCGGTCTTGGTCGGGATCTGCGACATGGTCGCCGAACGCGCGCGGCGCAGGTCCTTGTGGAACACGTCGGTCAGGACCTGGTCGTTGGTGTAGGAGTGGATCGTGGTCATCACCCCGTTGACGATGCCGAGCCCCTCGTGCAGCACCTTGGCCACGGGGGCCAGGCAGTTGGTGGTGCAGGAGGCGTTGGAGATGACAGTGTGACCGGCCTTCAGCACGCCATGGTTGACGCCATAGACCACGGTGGCGTCGACGTCCTTTTCGCCCGGGGCGGAGATCACGACCTTCTTCGCGCCGCCGGCCAGGTGCGCGCCCGCCTTGGCCTTGCTGGTGAACAGGCCGGTGCACTCCAGCACCGTGTCCACGCCCAGCTGGCCCCAGGGCAGCTTCGCCGGATCGCGTTCGGCCAGCACCTTGATGCGGTCACCGTTGACGACGATCGCATCACCATCCACCGCCACGGTGCCCGGGAACGGACCGTGCGCCGTGTCATACCTGGTCAGGTGCGCGTTGGTTCTGGCATCACCGAGATCGTTGATGGCGACGATTTCGAGCTCGCCGTTGCGCTTGCCTTCGTACAGGGCGCGCAGAATGTTGCGGCCGATGCGGCCGTAGCCGTTGATGCCAACCTTGATGGCCATGTTCGCGGATCCTTGTGGTCCAAACAGCGGAAGCCGCCTATTGTCCCCCAGATGCGCGCCGGCCGGCAAACCGGTGCTGTTTTTAATTAATTTGGCCGCAGCCCGGCCGCGCCGGATTATGGTTGTGCGCTGCTTCGCGATCCGGGACCGTGGCGGCCGCGCGTGCTCCGGCGCATGATCCAGTTCACCCGGCGCGGGGCCAAGGACCTGTACGGTGCCACCATGAACCTTGACGACCTGCACCTGCTCCAGTCCACCGACCCCCACCTGTCCGGCGACCCCGCCGGCACGCATCGGGGTATCGCCACCCTGCCCGCGCTGCGAAGCGCGCTGGCCCATGCACGCGCCAACGGCGCCTGGCCGGTCAACGCCGTGCTCGCCACGGGCGACCTGGTGCATCACGACACGGGAGGCTATGCGCGCTTCCGCGAAACCTTCCAGGACCTGGATGTCCCGGTGTACTGCCTGCCCGGCAACCATGACGACGGGGAGGTCCTGGCGGCCGAGCTGCGCCAGCCACCCTTTGTCCCCGGCGGTGCCGCCGACCTGGGTGACTGGCGCATCGTGCTGCTGGATTCCACCGTGCCCGGCGCCGCCCACGGCCACCTGGGCGAGGGGCAGCTTGCCGCTCTGCACTCCGCGCTGGACACCGCCGACGGACGCCACGTCCTGGTGTGCCTGCACCACCACCCCATTCCCATGGGCAGCGCCTGGCTGGACGCACTCATGGTGGACAACGCCGGCCGGTTTTTCCGCGTGCTCGACGCCCACCGCAACGTGCGCGCCGTTTGCTTCGGCCATGTACACCAGTCCTTCGAGGGCGAACGCCGCGGGGTGCGCCTGCTGGGCACGCCATCCACCGGTGCCCAGTTCCTGCCGCACTCCGACACATTCGCCATCGATACGGCGCGCCAGGGAGCCTACCGCCGCCTCACCCTGGCCGCTTCGGGAGCCGTGGATTCCCAGGTCATCTGGATCTCCGAATGCGATTCTGGCTCGCGGCGCTCTGCCTCCTCGGCGGCCTGAACGTCGCTGGCCCCGCTGCCGCGCAGAGTCCCGTCTGGGCGCTGCACGGCGCGCACAACACCGTCTACCTGGCCGAATCCATCCACCTGCTCAGGCCGGACGCCGCCACGCTGCCACCGGCCTTCGACCGCGCCTGGAACGACTCCTCGGTGCTGGTCATGGAGCTGGACCTCGGGCACCTGGACCAGAGCCAGCTTTCCGGCTGGATGCTGCAGCACGGACGCTATGCCAACGGCGGCACACTCGAACGGGCCATGGGACCGGAACGCTATGCCGAAGTCGGCGCTGCAGCCGCGAAGCTCGGCCAGCCCCCGCAGACACTGGATCGCCTCAAACCCTGGGTCGCAGCCCTGGTCCTCACCGACCTGAGCTACATGAAGCAGGGCTTCGATCCGGACTCCGGAGTCGAGCGGCAGCTGCTGGCGCGCAGGGACCATGTGCACCAGACGGCGGGCCTGGAAACGCTCGACCAGGAACTCGGCCAGCTGGACCGGCTGTCCGCCGCGGACCAGGCGAAGTTCCTTGAGCAGACCGTCACGGACCTTGAGGACGGGGATCAGCAGACCGACGACATGGTGCGTGCCTGGCGCCGGGGCGACACCGTCACGCTGGCGAAGCTGCTGTCCGAGGACTACACGGAGTTTCCCACGCTGTACGACGCGTTGGTCACCGAGCGCAACCAGCGC
Organism: Gammaproteobacteria bacterium; assembly: GCA_027451085.1. Taxonomy (GTDB): domain Bacteria; phylum Pseudomonadota; class Gammaproteobacteria; order Steroidobacterales; family Steroidobacteraceae; genus DAIDKA01. The sequence goes on along the minus strand of DAIDKA010000078.1, from coordinate 1,727 downwards.
TGGCTGCCGCAGATACAGCAGTTCCTTGCGGGTGGCCGTAATTACCTGGTGGTGGTCGGCGCACTGCACGTCGTCGGCCGCGGAGGCCTGCTGGAACTCGTCCGCAAGGCAGGCATAAAAGTGGAACCCGTGAACTGAACGGGCGGCATGTACTCGGCACCATGCACCTCGCCCTGCGGGCGTTCAGCCGGCTTCGCGGGCTGAACGCGCCGCGTAGTACCACGCCAGCCCCACGCCGGCCAGCGCCGTCCACGCGCACACCAGCCAGCCCACCACGCCATCGAAGTGGCTCAGCAAAAAGCCCAGCGGCTGGTCCGGGGCGGCCATCGACGTCTCACGCACGAAGGTGATCACCCACACAAAGCCTGCGTGCAGTCCCAGGCCGGCGGCGATGTTGCCGGTGATGGAACGTACAACCGCCAGAATCACGCCCACGGCGAACAGACAGACATAGGCATCGGCCACGGCAAGCGGATGCGCGAACGCCTGGAACGAGCCCGCCAGCATGTCGAAACCGCTGCGCCAGGCGATCTGGCTCTGCGGCACATGGTACGAACTCACAAAATGCGTCAGGGCATAGACCAGCGACGTCAGGATGATGGCCAGCGCGGCGCCTGATTCACGCACGATGCCGGTGAACATCGCGCCGCGCAGGAAAGTCTCCTCGATCAACGCCACGGCGATGCCACGCAACAGCCCCTGCAGCGCGAGCTTGCTCAAGCCGGCGGCTGAAATCACCACCCCGGGCTTCCACTCCCGCAGGCCCAGCACCAGCATCAGGCCGACCACCGCGGCCATCAGCGGCACCCCGATCAGGAAGCCGCGCACGGCCTCCCTGATGAACTGCCCGCGCGCGATGCCGTAGCCGAGGCTCGCCTTGTCAGCCAGGCGCAGGTGCCGCGCCACAGCCCAGAACCCCAGGGCGAGCGCCACCATGCCGATGCGGTCGGACACCCGGTGAAAGGGGAAACCGAACAGCGGATGCAGCCCCTGCCACACCGGATAGGTGAGACAGGCCATGGCGGCCAATGCCAGCAGCAGCAGACCCATGAACCAGGCGAACGCGCGCATGCGGGAAGCACTCCACGGATTTCCGATGTGCCATTGCACCAGATATCGGGTTTTCCTGCCGCACCCTGCATTTGTGCACGAACACGGCAGATATTCGGCTTCCCCGTGACACCCGCCCAGGCGACGATCTTCCGCGACGCCGGCAAGGCGCGTCAGCGGGAGAATCACGATGGATATTTCGCAGGCCCGGGATGTGCTCAAGTCCCTGCTGGAGGGGGTGGACCCGGTGTCGGGCATGCCGATCCCCCGTGGCACGGTGGTGCATCACGCCAGTGTGCTGCGGGCGCTGCTGTCGGCGGTGGCGGTAATGGAGGCGGACATCCTCCGCAGCCGGCGCCGGGCCCGGCTGCCGCAGAACGTCGGCCGGCCGTGGAAGGAGCCGGAAGACAAACTGCTGCTGGCAGCCTTCGGCAAGGGCGAACCGCTGGCCGACGTTGCTATGCGGCACAGCCGCAGCCTGGCGGGCGTGGAGTCCCGGCTGGAGAAGCTCGGTGTGCTGCCGTCGGAGCAGCGAGTCACACGGAACCGCTACGTCGGACCTCGATCTTCCCCATGACGTACAGGCGCAGGTATTTCTGGCGGACATAGCCCGCCTCCACCAGTGCGAAGGTCAGACCGCGCCAGCCATCGAGGAAACCCAGCCGCAGGCAGTACCC
>DAIDKA010000077.1 GCA_027451085.1 Gammaproteobacteria bacterium | reverse complement strand
CGGGCAAGACCCTGTCCGGAACCTGGACAACCACGCTGAGCTATGGCCTCTCGGTCTACGGGCCTAACGGCTTCCTGCGCCAGTTCAACGGCAGCATCGATGACTCCGCCGTGGTATTTGGCGTCACTGCGAAGCGCGGATTCGAGGGCTGCGGTTCGTTCGGGCTTCATATCGTCAGCCAGTGCACAAGTACGGCGAACATCAAGGTGACCGATGCCTATACGGGTAGGATCGTCCCGACGGTTTTCGCCCGCAGGGGCCAGCAGTTCGCGTATGACTGGTCGCTTGAGCAGTTCCAGGGCTGGTATGACCTGGTGATCACGACCGAGCAGGACCCGACGTTCCAGTACCGCTTCGCGGGCCATGTCGAGACCGGCCGCGAGAGCGTCTCCGATCCGGCGATGGGTGGCGTCGTGACGCTGAAAGTCCCGGTGTGACCTCTAGAACGAGTAGCCCACCGAGAGTATGAACGGTGTGGGGTTGAAGTGGATTTTCGCCGTGCGGATCACGCCGGCCGTGTCCGTCGTCATGGTGCTGTTGACCATGGCGGCGGAGTACGAGCCGTTGACCTCCCAGTGCTGGAGCGGATGCCAGCTGATGCCGATGGTGCCGGCGGGACCTACCGAGTTGGTCAGGGAGATGCGGGTCGGGCCGCCGCTCGCCTCGTCGCCGGCCAGGGTGGAACGCCGGTCGTAGAACGAGGTGTAGTTGACGCCGATGCCGACGTAGGGGCGCCAGCTGCTGCTGTCATCGAAAAACTGGTATTCCACCAGCGCCGTGGGCGCCAGCCAGCGCACCCTGGCAATCAGCTGGTTGTTGTAGGGCACGGAGCCGACGCTGGCTGGTCCGGCGCCCACGGTGTCCGAGAGGGGCGGCAGCGCCAGGGCCAGTTCGGTCACCCAGTGACTGGACAGCTTGCGCACGTAGCCGATATAGAGCGTGCTCAGATCCTTGATGTCCGTCGACAGGCCGGGGGGCGTGAACGGCCCGGAGATGTCGGTTGAAGACGCATGGTAGATGACGTCGTACAGGCCGATACGCACGGTGTTGGCCGGAACGCCGTCGACTTCGTCGGCATGGACGGGCAGCGAGCAGACCGCGCACAGGGTTGCCAGGGCGGCGGCGGCTTTGGTGCAGCGCATGGGTGTTCCTGCTTCAGAAATTGCTGAAGAAGCTGCGCGCCACGGCGGCGAAGAACGGCGCGACGGTTGCATGGTAGTTCTCCACCACGGCGGTCTGCCCGGCGGTGCCGCCACCGGCAGCGGCGCTGATGCCGGCGATCGTCTGCTGGAAGGCGGTCTCGATCCCGGCCAGCTGCTGGGTGGGGGCGGTGGCGGGGTCGGCGTTGACGTCGACATAGTTGACCAGCGGCGCCGCCAGGCCTTCGGCCGTCCACAGGTTCTGCATGGCGCCGGTGTTGACGCTGTAGAACACGGTGGGGTCCTGGTCGCCGCCGCACAGCAGGGTCGGGCTGGTGGGCTTGAAGGTGCGCAGATCGTTGGTTTTCAGCGCAATGCGCAGCGGGTTCTGCGGGCCTGACGCCGGCATGCCGGTCGATGCGCTGGGTATCAGGCCGTCGGGATTGGCCGCAGCATCCAGGATGTACTGGGTCCGGTAGGTGTTGTTGATCAGGCCGGGATTGCCGAACCCTGAATTGAACAGCTGCAACTGGGCGGTCGAGAATGGCGGGGTGGGAAAGTTGGTGCTGGAAGGCAGGGCCGCGGCGGCGGTCAGTGTCGCGGCCTGGGTGGCGTTGAGCCCCATGCTGGTGGTGAACACAGGTGTGGTGCTGTCGAGCAGCGCCGTCTCGGGCAGCACACCGTCCGTGAACAGCGTGTCGATCGGCGTGGTGCTGGGCAGGACATTGCCGTTCGCGGCGGCAAAGGTCGAATTACCGGTGTACGTCGGGCTGTAGATGTCGGAGATCGAGCTCAGAATGTTGCCGTACGCCTGCTGGTAGCTCGTGATGATCATCGGTACAAACGCCGTGGAGCCGAAATTGACGCCGCCGTACATGATGAGATCGCCAAAGGCGGCCAGTGCATAGGGGCCCGACATCGGCGCCGCCGCTGTGACGGTCTGACCGGCGCTTTGCATCGCGCGCTGCGTGGCCATGGCGACATAGCCACCCTGGGAATAACCGGTGATGAACAGCTGGCCGTTGTCGCTGGTGGCCGATGCGTAGGTGCTGGGCAAGGCGGTGCGCGCCGCCTGGAGCGAGTCCATCATGTCCTTGGACTGCTGGTCGGCGTCCAGGAAGGGGTGGTAGGTGAGAGTGGAAATGTCGTAGCCGGCGTAGTTGGGGGCGACGACGATGTAGCCTTGAGCGGCGAACATTGCCGCGATCATGATGCCCTCGGTGTCTGACGCATCGGTGATGTTGGCGAGATTGGCGGCTTTATCGGTCTGCGTGCCGTGCGCGTAGAGCACGACCGGTCGCGGGCCGCTGCAGGTCCCCGCCGCGCCGGTGGGCACCATCAGCGCGCCGGACGCGGTGGTGGTCTCGCCCTTGGCGCCGACGGTGTAGTACTGGAAGTCGTAGACATCGACACCGCAGGCCGGAGTGCCGGCAATCTGCAACAGCTGCTGGCCCGAGGCGGAAGCCGACAGCTGGGCACCCAGCGCCATGGCGTTCAACGAGGCCACTCGATACGGCGGGTCCTGGATCAGGGTGCCGCGTGCGGTACTGGTGGCAATCGAGGCGGTTCCAGAGTCGGAGCCACCACAGGCGCACAGCAGCACGGTGATGACTGCCATGGCGACCAGGTGCCTGGGTATACACATGAGATTATGCGCCCCCTGAATCGTGTTATTTGCGCTGACGATACCACGAATCACCGCTGGATATACCAACACCCGCCGGGTGAATCCAGGAGCCTGGACTGTGGCATTCCTGCCACGGCCGGGTCGTCTCAGGGGCTGTGCATGGCAGGAAGCTTCAGGTTCAAGGGCCGCCCGGCGGCGCGGGCTCTGAAATACAGCAAAGATGCGGTGACCAGCACCACACCGGTCACCGTTGCGACGTAGATGATGTAGCGGAAGACGGTGAGCCAGTCCGCATGGGTGAAGCCGAAGTTACGCAGCAGCAGCAGGGCGACGCTGCCGAAGTAGCCGGCGGAGTCGCCGACGTATATCAGGAACCCGGCGGTTGCGACCCGGCCGCTGACCGCGACCAGGCGATCGAACAGCATGGCGTTGAACGGCGTGTACACAACGTACAGCCCGGCGCCACTGGCGATCATCCATGCCACCGGGTGCAGCCAGCCGGCATCGAAGGCGAGGGTGGCGCCGCCCAGCAGCGCCAGCCCGGCCAGCAGCACGCCATGGATTGCCGCGAAGGCCCCGGCGTTGTCGCGGATCCTGAAGATGATGCCCATGGCGGCCAGTGACACGGCGGCCACAGGCACCTCCGAGACAGTGAAGATCGTCGCGGGGTTGGTGTATCCCAGTGCCCGCCACAGTTCCGGCGCGAAGTTGTCACGGAAGTCGCGCAGCACCGTGGCGAATACATAGGTGATCACCAGCAGCGTGATGCCCAGCCCGTACTCGACCAGGAAGCTGCGCATCTCCTGCGTCGTCATGGGCGCGCGCCGCACCCGTGCGGTCTCGTCCGCCGCACTGGGTGGAGGCAGGCAGGCCAGCCCCCACACGCCCAGCAGCAGCGCCGGCATGAACAGTCCCCCGGTGACCGCCGGCATCCACAGCGCCGGTATGTGCAGCCGCTGCATGACCAGCGCCCCGGCGGACTTCACGGCGCCCGAGGAGAGGATGAAGCTTGCGCACAGCATGGCTCCAAGGATCTCCGAGGTGCGGCGCCCCTCCATGTAGCCGAATACCAGGCCCCAGATCATGCCCAGTCCCAGGCCGTTCAGGAACATGGCGACGACCTTGAGCGGTGCGGGCACCACGGCGAACAGAATCAGCGCCAGCCATGCCGCAGCAATCAGCCCGAGGATGGCCCGGGCGCGGCTGCCGGTGTGCATGCCGGAGACAACGCGGATGCCGATGAATTTGGCGGTGGCATAGCCCACGAGCTGGGAAATCACCAGTGCGATCTTGAACTGCAGCGCATGGTGCCAGCCCGTCATGCCGTCGAAGTCCGCCGCCGTGAACGGCTTACGGAAGGCGTACATGGAAAAGTACGTGATGAAGCCGGCGAGGCCGGCGAAAGTGGTGAAGACCCAGGTCGGGGCGCGGGCGAGCCGGGCTTTGAGTCTGTCTGACATGATGGACGCCTATCTCGCCGTGTCTGCATGACAGGCGCATGACATCGGTGGATCCTGTATCAGGACTGACACAAACCATTGCGACGATTGCGCGACGTTGCGGGTGTCACCCGCACTTGCATGACGGCGGGCGCACTTGACCGAGCGATTTGATCTGGCCGTGGTGGGCGCGGGCATGGTGGGGCTGGCGACGGCGCTGGCGGCGGCGCGTCTCGGGCTCAGGGTGGTGGTGGTGGACCGCGACAGCCAGGCCAATGGCGCCTCCGTGCGCAACTTCGGTTTTGTCACCGTGACGGGGCAGCAGCGCGGGGACATGTGGCGTCGCGCGCGGCGTTCACGCGATGTGTGGTGCGAGGTCGCCGCCGCCGCCGGCATTCCCGTCGTGCACACCGGACTTTGGATGTTTGCCCGGCGCCCTGAATCGGTTGCGGTGCTGGAGGCGTTCCAGCAGACCGAGATGGCCGATGGCTGCCGGCTGCTGACGCCGGCCGAGGCGCGCTGGCGTTGCCCGGCAATGCCGGCGCCGAAGGCGCTGGCCGTGCTTGAAAGCAGCCTGGAGCTGCGGCTGGAGTCCCGCGAGGCCATTCCCAGGGTCGCGGCGTGGCTGCAGCAGGCACATGGTGTCACTTTCCTGCGCGACACCGCCGTGATCGAGGTGGCGCCACCGCAGGTGCGCACCTCGCGCGGCATGCTGCGGGCGACGCGCGTGGCGGTGTGTCCGGGGGATGATTTCAACAGCCTGTTCGCCGAACGTCTGGGCACCTACCGGCTCACACGCTGCAAGCTGCAGATGCTGCGTCTGGCGGACCCCGGCTTCCGCATACCGGGCGCACTGATGTCGGACCTCGGCCTGGGACGTTATCCCGGTTACGCTGAACTGCCACAGGCCACGGCGCTGAAGTCCGTGCTGGCGCGGGAGCAGGCGCCGCACCTGGAGAACGGGGTCCATCTGATCGTGGTGCAGAGCGCTGATGGCAGCCTGGTGGTGGGCGACAGTCACCATTATTCGCCGACCCCCGATCCATTCGGGCACGCCGGCGTGGACGAACTGATTCTCGATGAGTTCCGGCAGGCACTGGGGTTCGAGCCGCCGCGGGTGCTTGAACGCTGGACGGGCACGTATGCCTCTGCCCCGGACCGCCAGGTGCTGCTGGATGCACCGGCGCCGCAGGTGCGTGTCGCCACGGTGACCACTGGTGCGGGTGCCTCCACCGGATTCGCTCTCGGCGAGGAGATCGTGAACAGTTTCTTTGACACGGGAGCCGTGGCATGAGCCTCAAGGAACGCTTCGACCTGGTGATCTTCGACTGGGCTGGCACCATGGTGGATTTCGGCTGCTGCGCGCCGGTGCGGGCCCTGATCGAGGCCTTCGCGCACCAGGGTGTCGCGATCGATGCCCCGACCGCGCGGCGCGACATGGGCAAGGCCAAGATCGATCACGTGCGCGCCTTGCTGGCGCACCCGCCGGTGGCCGCGGCCTGGCATGCAACCAGGGGTCGTGCTGCCGATGACGGGGATGTCGCCGTGCTGATGGAACACCTGGGTCCGCTCATGCGCGAACGCGCGGCCGAGGCGTCCACGCTCATCGCGGGCGCCAGGCACACCTTCGATGCCCTGCGCGCCGCGGGACTGCGGGTGG
>DAIDKA010000076.1 GCA_027451085.1 Gammaproteobacteria bacterium | reverse complement strand
TGGTTCTTCGCGAGTTTTCCGGCCCCGCCGCCGGGCGCTTCTCAGCCTGCGATCACCTACAGCATCGCCGGCATGATCGGCCGCGCCTTGATGACCGTGTTCGCACCCATCGGCTTCAACTGGCAGATCGCCGTGGCACTGGTGCCGGGACTCGCTGCGCGCGAGGTCGCCGTGGGTGCGCTGGGCACTGTCTACTCCATGTCCGCCGCTGGCGAGGACGTCGCCGGCAGCCTGCAGCCGGTGATCGCGCACGGTTGGAGCATCGCCACCGGGCTGTCGCTGCTGGCCTGGTACGTCTTTGCACCGCAGTGCCTGTCCACCCTGACCACGGTACGCCGCGAAACCAACTCCTGGCGCTACCCGGTGATCATGGCAGCGTACCTGTTCGCCCTGGCGTGGCTGGCATCATTCGTCACCTACCACACGGCGGTGGCGCTTGGGCTGGGAGGCCTGCCGCGATGAACCCCGTACTGTCACAGGCAGCTGCGGCACCCGTCCAGTGGATGTTCGTGGCGGTGCTGGTGGTGGTGTGTGCCCTGTACAGCACCTGGCGGGTGCTGTCCGTGAAACACCGGCTGTGGCTGGTTGAATGGCTGCTGCCGGCTGCGCAGCGCGCCAAGCTGAAGTGGCCGGGGAAACTCAGGGCCAGCCTGCGCAGGCAGGCATTGAAAGCCTGCGGCGGCGGTTGCTGCGGCTCGGATGGCCCGCCGCCCGCAGGCACGCCACCTGGCGCACGCCCTAGCGGCGCGGCCCGGACTCGAAGCGCTGGCGCACCTCGCCGTTGATCACGCGCTCCTGGTAGCGCCCGCCGGTGTAGACGGACACCACGCGCCGCCAGAACTTCACCGCGATATCGTTGCGCGCGAACTCGTTGATCTCCCAGCGGCCCGCGAACCGGTCCAGGATGATCTGCACGGCCCCACGACCCATTCCCAGGCCCCGGTGCTCGCGGCGGATGAAAAACTCCCCCATGCGATAGTCCAGCGGCGGCTGGCCGGCGGCCGGCCGCGCGCGCACCACCATGGCAAAGCCCACGGGACTGCGGTCGCCCACGATCACCAGGGGAAAGGCGTTGCTGTCGGCAAACCAGCGCGCGACCTGGTCGGGCTCGCTGTGCCCGACTTCACTGAGCACGGGAAAAATACCGGTGCCGCCCGGATCAAGATCATCCAGGTACTCGCGGAAGACCTCGGCAATCCACGCGCGGTCCGCCTTGGAGTGACGAGCATCTCGAACACTGACAGCCAAGCAACCAACCTCGCAAAAGGGCCAAAGGCCGCTTTTGTCATCGAAAAACAAAAAGCCCGAACCGTGCTCGCGCACCGGTCCGGGCCATTTGCGGGCCTGCAAAGACCCGACGGGTTCCTGGCGGCTTACGGAGCCGAGGAAGCCGGAGCGGACGAGCTGTCGGCAGCGGCGGGAGCCGAAGCCGAACTGTCAGCGGCAGCAGCAGGAGCAGCCGAGCTGTCCGTGGCGGCAGGAGCGGCGGCGGCGCTGTCAGCCGCAGGAGCCGGAGCGGACTCCTGCTTGGCGCAACCGACCAGCATGAGCGTGGCGACGGCAGCGGCGCCCAGAGCGAGTTTCATGTTCATTGAGCTGTACCCCGAAGGTAAAAACAAAACGGTGGAGACCTAAATTATCGAAAAACTAACTAGTTAGTCCCGCGATTACATATCGCGCCGCAGAATTCTAACTAGAATAAAGCATACCGCAACCACTGGCCGGCGCGAAATGACAGATTTACAGGCCGAATATGCTGCGCACGCGGCATCGCTGCAACAGCGCTTCGAGCATACCCTGGCTGCCAGTGGCTGGCAGTCAGCGCTAGTGTACTCCGGATCGCTGACGCCGATCTTCCGGGATGACCAGACCCAGCCCTTCCGGGCGCATGCCTGGTTCAAGGCCTGGGCGCCGCTCACGGGTGTGCCGGACTGCCTGATCCACGTCCAGCCCGGCGCAAAGCCCCTGCTGCTGTTCCACCAGCCCACCGACTTCTGGTACGAGCCTGCGCCCCTGCCCGATGGGCCGTGGACACGGCATTTCGATCTGCTGGCCGTACCCGACCTCACGGCGGCACGCAGCGCGCTGCCGCGATCGCTGGCCCGGACGGCGTTCATCGGCGAACCGCCGGCAGAGGCAGAAAGCTGGGGCCTGGGCGCGATCAACCCCCCGGAGCTGCTGCTGCCGCTGGACTACGGCCGCGCGGTGAAAACCCCCTACGAACTAACCATGCTGCGCGCTGCCAGCCGGACGGCGGCATCGGGCCACCGTGCAGCCGCCGCCGCCTTCCAGGCCGGCGCAACCGAGTACGAGATCCACCTGGCGTTCCTCGCTGCCTGCGGCCTGCGCGAACAGGAACTGCCCTACAACGCCATCGTGGCACTGAACGAGGCTGGCGCCGTCCTGCACTACCAGAACCTGCGTCGCCACAGACCGGCGCTCCACCACTCGCTGCTGATCGATGCGGGCACGCAGTTCAACGGCTATGCCAGCGACGTCACCCGCACCTGGTCGTTCCGCGATCCGGACTTCCGCGATCTGATCGACGCGGTTGATGCTGCGCAGCAACAGCTTTGCGCCCAGGTCCGGCCGGGGGCGGACTGGCGCGACATTCACCTGGCCTCCCACAGGGCCATCGCCCAGGTCGCCCATGAGGCCGGCATCATCCGCTGCAGCCCGGACCAGGCCGTCGAATGCGGCGTCTCCAGCGTGTTTCTGCCGCATGGCATCGGCCACCTGCTGGGACTGCAGGTGCACGACGTCGCAGGTTTGCAAAAGACGCCCGAGGGCGGCGACATACCGCGCCCGGCCGGCCATCCCTACCTGCGGCTCACGCGGGTGCTTGAGCCAGGTTTCGTGGTCACGATGGAGCCGGGGCTGTACTTCATCGAGCCGCTGCTGGCACAGGCCCGGGGGGATGCACGCGCGGCGCTGATCAACTGGCCGCGGGTCGAGGCCCTCAGGCGCTTCGGCGGCATCCGCATCGAGGACAACCTCGCGGTGACCGCCACCGGCAGCGAAAACCTCACCCGCGAGGCCTTCGCCGCTGTGGCTTGACCCCTACTTCTTCAGCGCATCCCGGATCTCGGTCAGCAGCTGCTCGGAGGTGCTCAGCGCGGGGGCGGCCGCCTGGGCCGGCGGCGGCGGGCGCTTCACGGTGTTGATGCCCTTGATCAGGACGAACAGCGCGAGGGCGATGATCAGGAACTCGAAGATGGTCTGAAG
>DAIDKA010000075.1 GCA_027451085.1 Gammaproteobacteria bacterium | reverse complement strand
GGCCGAGGCATACGCGCGCGGCGAATCGATCCTGGAAGTGGCGGCGTGCGGCGCCACCCTGGACCTGAAGGATCTGCTGCGGCAGCTGCATGCGCGCGGCTACTGTTGCATTTTCGTGGAAGGCGGCGGCATCACGGTCTCATCCTTCCTCGATGCCGGGCTGCTCGACCGGCTGCATATCGCGGTGGCGCCGCTGCTGATCGGGGAGGGCCGCCCCGCGATACGCATGCCGCCGCGCGCGCGTCTGCAGGACTGCCTGCGCCTGCAGCACCGCGTCTATTGCGCGGGCAGCGACATCCTCTTCGATTGCGATCTGCGCGCCGATGCCGATGCCGGTGCGGCGCAGGGCGGCGCCTTTGCCGCTACGACGCTGCGCCGGGTGCTGTAGTCGTACCGGGCATTGCGGAGAGTCCGGCACAGGAGCGTTGGCCGGCGGCCGCAAGAATCAGGGCCATGTTCCTGGCGGCGTGCTCCCAGTGCGGCAGCCGTAGACGCGCCGCCGCCGCACCCGCGCGCAGCGCGGCAAGCAACGCGGGCTGGTCCAGCACCCGCCTCAGCGCCTGCTGCAATCCGGCCAGATCGCCCGGTGCCACCAGCAGGCCTGCATCAGGTCCCACCAGGTCGACAATCGCCCCCGTAGTCGTGCTGATGACCGGCAGACCATGCGCCAGCGCTTCGGCGACCGCCATGCCGTAGCCTTCAAGGCGGGTGGGAAGCACGAACAGATCGGCCTGCTGGTACAGGCGCGCGACCGCGCCGGGAGCGGTCTCGCCCAGCAGCGTCACCCGGTCCTCGATCCCAAGCCGGGCAAGCTGCGTGCGCAGCTTCAGCGTCGTCCCGGGACTCGAGCTTGCGCTGCCGGCGCAGGCCAGCTGCCATTGAAGGGACTTGAGGGATGCCAGTGCATCGAACAGCAGGTCGTGGCCTTTTCGCGGGATCAGCGTGGCGACACACAGCATCCTCAAGGGGCCCCCGACGCGCGGCAGCGCCAGTGGCCCGCGCTCGGTCCCCGGTTCAATGATCGATACTCGCTGCAGGTCCACGCCATAGGCTGGCAGCATGCCCCGCGTGGCTGCGCTGGTCACGATTACATGGCGCATGGCGGCGAGTGCCTGCCGTTCGGATTGCAGCAGCTCGCGCACGACTGCGGGACCCAGGCCGGTTTCCGCCGCGAGCGGATGATGCACGAGTCCCAGCAGGTGCAGGCGGGCCGCGTGCTGCTGCAGAACCTGCGGCATGGCGCCGCCGGCCAGGCCATCCACGAGCACCAGTGCACCATCGGGCAGGTCCGCAAAGACTTCCGCGGCCTGCTGCATTGCCATTGCAGTGGGCCGGGGAAAGCTGGCATCGAGCGGCCGCACCGTCACCTTCCAGCCGAGGGCGGCAAGGCCGGCGATGATGCGGCGGTCGTAGCCGTAGCCACCGGTGGCCGACGCGAGGCGCCCCGGAATGACGAATTCCAGCGACGGTGTCTCTGTCACCCCGCACCCTTGCAGCATGGCGGCTTCATGCCGGGATGGCGGCCTCATAAGCGGCCCAGGCCACGTGTGACTCGTGCAGGGTCACGCGCAGGCAGGCAAGGGCCTTCGCAGCCGGTCCCAGCCGGCCTGCGCGGATGGCTCCGGTCATGCGATCGAAGACGGTCCTGGCCAGGACCTCGGTGGTCGTGTTGCGGCCGGCGAAGGCGGCTTCGGCGTCGAGGTTGCGGTAGTTCAAGGCTGCGAGCGTTTCGTGCAGCACGCTGCCGGCCAGCCCGATGTCCACGACGATGCCGTTTTCATCAAGTGCAGGACGGCGGAACTCGACGTCCACGACATAGGTGGCGCCGTGCAGCCGCTGCGCGGGTCCGAACACTTCGCCGGTGAAGCTGTGGGCGATCATCATGTGATCGCGGACGCAGACCGTGTACATACATCGGCTCCTTGATGTCCTAAAGGTAGGTGACCCGGTGCATGATGACATCACCCGGCGTGCGCGCGATCCGCGCCATCGTCTGCGGCAGCTCCAGGAATCCGCTCTCGCTGTTGATGAGCACGTCGAGACGGGGGTCGGCCAGCAGCGCCAGCGCCAGCTCCATCCGTCGCCGCAGGTTCCAGTTGGCGCGCCGCGCGGCGCCGATGGCTCCAACCTGGGAGGATTTCAAGGTCAGGCGCCGTGCATGGAAGGACTCGCCCAGCGGCAGCTGCACCTGCTGGTCGCCGTACCAGCTCAGCTCAACGACAGTGGCCTCGAACGCGGCGAGACGCAGCGCCAGGGTCAGTCCTTGCGCCGAACCGCTTGCATGCAGCACCAGGTCCGCCTCGGGTGTGGCCGCACCGGGTTCGGCGAACCGCACTCCGAGAACCTGCGCAATCCGGGCCCGCCCGGCGTTGGTGTCGACCAGTTCCACGTTGCAGCCTGGAATCTGCCCGGCAAGCCAGGCCACGAGGCAGCCGACGCTGCCGGCGCCGATCACGCTGATGCGGTCGCCCGGTCCGGCGCCTGAGTCCCAGACGGCGTTGAGCGCCGTCTCCAGGTTTGCGGCGAGAACGGCTCTTGCCGCGGGCACCGACTCAGGCAACACATACAACGCTTCGCAGGGCACCACGTAGCGCTGCTGGTGGGGGTGCAGGCAGAAGACGGTCCTGCCGAGCAGTTCGTGCGGGCCCTGTTCGATCTCGCCCACGTTGATATAGCCGTACTTCACCGGAGCGGGGAACTGCCCTGACTGGAAGGGCGCGCGCATGCGCGCGTATTCGCTCGCCGGCACGCGTCCATTGAACACGATGGCTTCCGTGCCGCGGCTGACACCGCTGTAGAGTGTCCGTACACTGGCCTGCAGGGCGCCTGGTGCCGGCAGCGCTTCACGGCGCAGCTCGCCCCGGCCTGGCGCCGTGACCCAGAATGCAAGCGTCTCGTTCCGGCCCATAGGATCTCCATGTCGATGACACCGGCCGTGCGCCAGGATCTGCTGCGCACCGCACTGATCTCGATCTTACCGGTTGCGCTGGCAACCGCGGTGACCGCGGGCGTGTGTGCGGACCACTTTGCCTTGAGCAACGCGTACCTGCCCAGGGTGATGCTGGTGTTTGTCGTCGGGGCCACCCTGGTGCTCATCGGGCTGCCGCGGCATCACCCCTTCCACTCGTTCGGCGCGGCCAATCTGACCACGATGGCGCGGGGCGCGCTGGTGGCGCTGCTGGCGGGCCTGACCGGCGAGCGCAGCCGCGATGTGCTGGGATTTGCCGTCGTTGCGGCAGCGGTTGCAGCGGGTCTGGATGGCCTGGACGGCTGGCTTGCCCGCAGGTCACACATGGCGAGCGTCTTCGGCGCCCGCTTCGACATGGAAACGGACGCCTTGCTGATCCTGGTGCTCGCGGTGCTCGCCTGGCAGTGGGGAAAAGCCGGGCCGTGGGTGCTGGCTTGCGGCCTGATGCGATATGCATTTGTCGCCGCCGGCTGGCTCGCGCCCCGTCTGCGGCAGCCGCTGCCGCCCAGCCAGCGGCGCAAGACCATGGCCGTGGTGCAGCTGGTGGCGTTGATTGTGGCGCTGACGCCGGTGGTTCCAGCCGGGGTCTGCCGCAGCGTCGCGGCGGCCGGTCTGGTGGTGCTCACCTTCTCGTTCGGGCTGGACCTTGCGTGGCTGATCCGCAATGCGCCGCGCTGCGGCGCCGCGGTGTCTGACCGATGACGCCCGTCCGGCGCATCTCACTGGCCGGCGCGGCGTACGCCATGCGCGTGCTGCTGGCCTGCGTCCTGCTCAATGCCGCGGTGACCTTTCACAATGTCTGGCCGACTCTGGGCGTGCACTGGCCGGGGGAGCTGTCGGTTGAGATCGCGGTGCTGCTGCTGGGACTGGCCGTATCGAACGCGCGCCGGGGCCGCACACCACGGCCGGTGCTGGTGCTGCTGTCCACGCTGGTGGTGCTGCTGGCGCTCGGGCGCTATGCGGATGTCACGGTTTCGGCCCTCTATGGCCGGGACATCAATCTCTACTGGGATGCGCCGCAATTCGCCTCGGTCGCCGGCATGCTGATGCGCGTCGCGTCACCCTGGGCGGTCGCAGGGATCGCTGCCGGCGCGGTGCTTGCGCTGGGCCTGCTCTATGCCGCGGCCCGCTGGTCGCTGGGACAGGTAGATGAGGCGCTGCACGCATGCCGGGCGCTGCGGCTGGCTGTGGGCGTTAGCGGCCTGGCACTGTCAGGCTGCTTTGCCGCGCAGCAGTTGAGCGATGCCGCGCCCCTCCTGCCACGCTTTTCCATTCCGGTGACCCGCAGCTATGCCACTCAGTTCATGCACGTGTGGGATGCGGTCTTCGGCCGTGACAGCAGCCTGTCGCCGTCACCGCCCATGCACTCGAGCCTGGCCGCCCTGAAGGGCGCTGATGTCCTGCTGGTGTTCATGGAGTCCTACGGCAGCGTCACCTACGACCGGCCCGG
This sequence comes from Gammaproteobacteria bacterium, assembly GCA_027451085.1. GTDB lineage: Bacteria > Pseudomonadota > Gammaproteobacteria > Steroidobacterales > Steroidobacteraceae > DAIDKA01. The sequence goes on along the minus strand of DAIDKA010000075.1, from coordinate 3,456 downwards.
GTTCGCGTCGGCGCTGCAGCCGGCGCGGCAGCGGCTGGTCGCTGCAATCAAAGACACCGGGCGCGGTGTGGTGTCGGCCTTCGTGACATCCCCGACCTTCGGCGGTGGTTCGGTGCTGGCGCACCTCAGTGTGCTGTCGGGTGTGCAGGTGCGCAACCAGGAGCAGTACACCGTCCTGATGATGCAGAAGCGGCGCCCCACGCTGGTGTCGCTGTTCAAAGCGGCGGGTTATCGGGCTGTGGCGGTGATGCCGGGCTTGCGCGAGCGCTGGCCGGAGGGCGCCTTTTACGGTTTCGACACCATCTACGGCGCCGACGCCTTGGACTACCACGGTCCGGCCTTCGGCTGGTGGCGCATTCCGGACCAGTATTCATTGGCGTTCCTGGATGCGCGCGAGCTGCAGCCGCACCCGCGCAAGCCACTGCTCGTCTTCTTTCCCACCGTGTCGACCCACACGCCCTTCGCGCCCACACCACCGCTGCAGCCCGACTGGCGGCGCATGCTTTCGCCGCAACCCTTTGATCCTGAGCCGCTGCAGTCCGCGCTCACCCGCACGCCGGTATGGACCGACATGGGGCAGGCGTACCTGCAGTCGGTGCAGTACTTCCTGGACAGCTTGAGCAGCTACCTGCGGCTGCGGCCGGGTGACAACCTCGTGATCATCGTCCTGGGGGATCACCAGCCGGCCGCGAACGTGAGCGGGGAGGGGGCCTCCTGGGATGTGCCGGTCCATGTGATTGCGAGTTCTCCCGCGATCCTGGCTGCGCTGCAGGCGGACGGCTTCCGCACGGGCCTCACGCCAGCAAGGCCCGCCGCAGGTTCGATGGATGAACTGGCGCACTGGATGCTCACTGCGTTCGGCAGCCCTGCAACCCGCCCGGGCTCCGCCGTTCAAACACCGGTCGCGGCCCCGCCGTGAGTGGGTTTTCAGCGGACTGGCTGGCCTTGCGCGAACCGTTCGATGCGGCTGCGCGTGCGCCGCAGATCGGGGTCCACGTGGCCGCGGCGTTGACGCGGCCCGGTCCGCCAGCCCCGTCGCTTCAAGTCATCGATCTCGGCGCCGGGACGGGCGCCAACCTGCGCTATTCGGCGCCCCTGCTGGGTTGCACGCAGGAGTGGTTGCTGGTGGAACACGATGCGGCTTTGCTTGCGGTGCTTGAACAGCGCATGCGGCCCTGGCTGGCCGCCACCCGGCTGGAATTGAGCGTCCGCAGCGTCAAACTGGATCTGGCGGGCGGGCTGCGGGATCTGCCGCTGCCCGCCGGGGCCTTGCTCACGGCCTCGGCATTGCTCGACCTGACTTCGGAGGACTGGTTGCAGCAGCTGCTCGGCAAAGCCGCCGCGGCCGGGGCATCAGTCTGGTTTGCACTGACCTACGACGGCCGCATGCAGTGCCAGCCGCCCGACCCGGAGGACGCGCAGGTGCGGGAGCTGGTCAATCTGCATCAGCGCACGGACAAGGGTTTCGGGCCGGCATTGGGGCCTCTGGCAGGTCAGCGGGCCGCGTCGATCATGGCCGGACTCGGCTATCACGTGCATGCGGCCCTCAGTGACTGGTGTGTCGGCCCTGAGCAGCGCCGGCTGCAGCGGCTGCTCATTGAAGGCTGGTGCAGCGCCGCCTGCGAAATGGCCCCGCAGCGCAGTGCGGCATTGCGCCGCTGGCGGATGCGGCGCCAGGCGCATATCGATGCGGGTGAGTCGCAACTGCAGGTGGGTCACGTCGATCTGGCCGGCACCTGGTAGCCGCGGTCAGTCGGGCTTGCCCGCCGGAAACACGGCCTCGAACACGTGGCGGTAGACTTCGGACAAGCGCTCCTGGTCGCGGGTGATGCCGGTGATCCGGCGCATCGCGGTGCCTTCGGCCAGGGCCGCGATCAGTTCCAGCCGCGCCATCAGTTCGCTGCCGATGATTTCCGGAAAGGCCTGCCGGATCAGCTCCGCGGCGGTGTCGCGCAGCCGCTCGTCCGCCGATCGCAGCACGCGGGCCACTTCTGGATTGCGTGTGGCTTCGGCCGTGACCTCCATCATCAACACCTTCTCTTCGCGGTGCTGGGGCCCCTCGGCCGTGGTCAGGCGTCGCGCCAGCTCGGACGGCAGATGAGTGCGCACGAGGTCGTGGGTTTCGATCCAGGCCACGCGGCTGTCGACGATGCGCTCCACCAGAGCATGGACGATGGCCTCCTTGGAGGCGAAGTAGCGGTAGATCTGGCCTACGCTCATGGCGGCCTCGCCGGCGATTTCCGCCATGCTGGCGGCGTGGAAGCCGTGCCTGACCACGCAGCGGCTGGCGGCGTCGAGGATTTCCCCGCGCCGGGCCTGGTCGCGTATCTCCTTGGGAAGACTGCGAATTTCCGCTGCTTCGAGCTTGGTCATGTGAGCAATGCGCCCTTGTGGTGTCGGCGGTTTTGGCGCATTATATGAGAATGAACGTTCATTCTCAAGAACTCTTCCGCACCGGCGCAACGAGTGTCCGCGCTGTTCTGGCCGCCGTAGTGGCGGTTGTCGCAGCAACTGTGCTGGCCGGCTGCGGAGGCGCGCATCAACGCGGAGCACCGCCGCCGACGCAAGTGGGTTATGTCACGTTGACGACTCAACCAGTGGTGCTGCGTTCGGAACTGTCGGGCCGCACCACGGCTGCGTTGATATCAGACGTCCGTCCGCAGGTGTCGGGCATCATCAAGGCGCGCCTGTTCCAGGAAGGCGCCCTGGTGAAAGCCGGTCAGGTGCTGTACCAGATCGATCCTGCCCCGTACCAGGCGGCCTACGACCAGGCAAAGGCAGACCTCGAGAATGCCGAGGCCGCCGTGACCAATGCTGCACTGAAGGACCAGCGCTATGCCGAACTGCGCCGGATCGAGGGCGTCTCCCGGCAGGATGCAGACGACGCGGCCTCCGCGCACACCCAGTCGGTCGCCACCGTGGCCTTGAAAAAGGCCGCCCTGGAAGCCGCCCGCATCAACCTCGACTACACCCGGGTGCGGGCGCCGATCACCGGCCGCATCGGCATTTCGGCGGTCACGCCCGGCGCGCTGGTGACCGCGGACCAGGATACGGCGCTGTCCACCATCCGCAGCCTCGATCCCATCTATGTCGATGTCACACAGTCCAGCGCTCAGATCCTGGAACTGCGGCGCCAGATGGCAGCCGGCTGGGCCAAGCCGGGTGGTACCAAGGTCACGCTGAAGCTGGAGGATGGCACGGACTATGCGCTGCCTGGCGTGCTGAAGTTCCAGGAAGTGGCGGTGGATGAGTCCACCGGCACCGTAACCCTGCGCGCGCAATTCCCCAATCCCGACGGGCTGCTGCTACCCGGCATGTTCGTACGCGCCCGTCTGGCGCAAGCGGTCGAGAAAGGCGTGTTCCTGGTACCCCAGGCCGCCGTCTCGCGCGACAGCAAGGGGCAGCCGCAGGTGTGGGTCGTGGGTGCCGGCGACAAGGCCGCGAAACGCCCGATCG
>DAIDKA010000074.1 GCA_027451085.1 Gammaproteobacteria bacterium | reverse complement strand
ACACCCGCCACACCGGCAGGCCGCGGCGGCCCTGATCGCAGGCGCGGGCCATGCGCTATAGTCCGGCAACGACAAGGGGGAACCATGAAGAACATGACGCGACGTGAAGCACTGGGCACGGTGGCAATGGGCCTGCTGCTGCAGGATGGCCTGGCCAGCGCAGCCACCCGGCACGAGAAAATCATCGTCTCAGGCGCCTCCGGGCAGCTGGGCGGCCTCGCAGTCAAGGCGTTGCTGGCGCGCGGCATTCCTGCACGCAACCTCATCCTGGTCAGCCGCACACCCGATGACCTGGCCGACTACGCCAGGCTCGGCGCCGCCACCCGCGCCGGTGACTACACCAAGCCCGAGACCCTGCCTGCCGCCTATGCCGGCGGCACCCGCATGCTGCTGATCAGCATGGGATTCGGCAGCATGCCGCGACCCCAGGCGCACGGTAATGCCATGCAGGCCGCCAAGGCAGCCCGTGTGAAGCAGATCGCCTATACCTCCTGGATCGGCATCACCAAGGGCGACAAGGCGGGCCTGGCCGTGGACCACCTGGCGACCGAGGACCTGCTGCGCAGGAGCGGTGTGGCCTGGACCTTCCTGCGCAACTCGCTTTACATGGAAACCCAGCTGGCGCCGGCGGCAAAAATGCTCGCTACCGGCAAAGCCGTGATCCCGAGCCCGGAATATCCCGCCGGCTACGTCAGCCGCGAGAACTGCGCGGAGGCCGCCGCCCCCGTGCTGGCGCCCGGGCATGACGACAAGAGCTACGACATCACCGGCCCCGCACTGCTGGGCGTGCGCGAGATTGCCGACGCTGCAAGCAAGGCCACGGGCAGGCCCATCAACGTGGTGCCCACGCCTGCCGGCGCCCCGCCGGCCCGCGGCTTCACCAGCCCCGCCGTCGAGGTCGTCAGCACCGCCGTCGCCGACCTCACCGGCCACGCGCCGACGACCATCGAGGAGTTCTTCGCGGCACACAAGGCGCAGCTGCTGAAGCAGGGCTGATCCTGCACGGGCGCACTCGGAGCATGCGGGTCCGGATGGCCTCAGGGCCGGGGAGATGCCGTGCGCCAGCTCAGGGTCACCACCCTTGGCTGGCTTGGGTGGACGCGCCTGCGGCGCCGCGCCGCACTGCTGAGGCATGAACCCGTGGCAGACCCAACACATCATTCAGGGAGAAATCGATGAATCCCACCCTCAAGAGCGCCTTGATTGCTTTCGCCGCCATTGCAGCCCTGAGCGCCGGCTGTGCGGCCTCTGCACAGACCAAAGCGCAGACCGAAGCGCAGACCGGCGCCACCGTCGATGATCCGCCCGGGCCGCTACCCGATCCCAGCCATGTGCCCGTGGTGCTGCCCAAGGACATCAAGTGTGTCGGCACTGTCGGAGTCCAGCAGACCTGCACGCTGTTCGGCGATCCCAGCAAGCCAGGCCTTTATGGTGTGATCTACAAATGGTGGCCCGGGCATTTTTCCAGGCCGCATTTCCATGACCAGGACCGCTTCGCCTACGTGATCTCCGGCACCTGGTGGGTGTCCACCAGCAATGTCTATGACGAGCGCACCACCTACCCGGTCCACGCCGGCACGGTTTCAATCGACGTGAAGAACACCGTGCATTGGGACGGCGCACGGGCGGGCGAGAAGGAACCGGCCGTACTCGAACTCGTCGGCATCGGTCCGGTCAAAACCGTCCAGGTGGATGAGAACGGCCGGCCAAAAGCTCCCCGGTAAGGCCCTGCGGAAACCGGAGCAGAGCCCTATCGAGCGCCTCCCCGGGACGAGGGGCGGGCTACACAAATGAGACATCGCCAACAGGATTGCATTGCATAAGTCATCGGATTCTGGTGCCCCCGGCCGGAGTTGAACCGACGACCTACCGCTTAGGAGGCGGTCGCTCTATCCACTGAGCTACGGGGGCGCGGCGCGCAGTTTACAGGAAAACCGCACCCTCTTGATTTCAGTCCGGCCGACATCACGGCTCGAAGCCCTCGTCCCCCGACAGGCGCACCAGCCCCGCAAGGGCTGTGACCGTAAGCTTTTCTGAACTGCGGTCATCGAAGCGGAAAAACGGGCCCTCGGGCCGGCAGTGCAGGAAGAAGTCGTCCTGCGAGATGCCGCATGCCGGGCAGT
>DAIDKA010000073.1 GCA_027451085.1 Gammaproteobacteria bacterium | reverse complement strand
GTCAACATCAATCCGGCGTACCGCACCGCCGAGGTGGAATACGCGCTGAACAAGGTCGGCTGCAAGGCGCTGGTCACGATGACCACCTTCCGCACCAGCGACTACCTGGCGATGCTGCGCGAGCTGGCGCCCGAGTCGCGCCGCGACCTTCCCGGGCCAGTTCATGGCACAGCCGTACCGCAAGTCCCCAGGCCTGCGGATCGACCCGTACGGCCAGCGTGGCCCGCAGCAGCTGCGCCTTGTCTTCGCATCCGGTGCTGTAGCGGCCATACCAGTAGAGGTTTTCCACCAGCCGGGAGGGGGTGCGTTCATGACGTGCGGCAAAGCTGCCGGGCGGTGCGGACTCAGGCGGCAGCGCCATGTCCACCTGCGGCTGCAGCTTCAACTGCAGCTGCGGATCCGGCAGCACCCACACGTCCTTGCTGGCGCCACCGTGCTGGGTGGTGACCGCATTGATGGAGGTGTCGGCGGCCACGCGGGCCAAGCCCCCGGGCATCACCATGTGCCCGCTGGCGGCTGCGAAGCCATACACGCGCAGGGTCACCGCCTTGGCAGCAAATCCTGCCAGCCCGGTGCCACGCAGCACCGGCATCTGCGACAGCGCCACGTGTTCCTGGGCGACATAGGCGTGGGGCCGGGTGCGCAGCCGCGCGACCAGCCGGTCCCGTTCAGCGCCTGTGACGGAGCGGCCGAACACCGGTTCAAAATGCTGGTTCGGATAGACGGAACGGATCACCAGGTTGTCGAGATGTTCGAGCACATATTCCAGTGCCGGCGCCTCGCCACACCACCAGCTTGCCAGCGACGGCAACACCAGGTCTTCCCCCAGCAACCTGGCCGCGACGCCGGGCAGGAAGCCGAGCCAGGCGGCGGACTCCAGCACACCGGAGCCCAGCGCGTTGGCGAGCACCACACGCTGCGCGCGCACGACGCCGAGCAGTCCCGCCACGCCGAGCGCTGAATCACTGCGCAATTCGAGCGGATCGCAGAAGTCATCGTCCAGGCGTCGCAGGATGCCATGCACCCGCTGCAGGCCGGCGAGGGTCTTCAGGTAGATGGTGTCGCCGCGAACCGTGAGATCTGTGCCCTCGGCCAGTGGAATACCCAGCTGGCGAGCCAGGTAGGCGTGCTCAAAGTAGGTTTCGTTGAAGGGGCCCGGCGTCAGCACCACCGCGAGCGGTTCCTCGCCCGCGTCCGTCAGCGCCAGCAGGCGTTCGCGCAGGACGCCGAGGAAGCCGCGCAGCCGTTGTATGCCGAGGTCGCTGACGGTGTCGGGCAGCATCTGCTCGATGATGTCGCGGTTCTCCAGCGCGTAGCCCGCGCCGGAGGGGGCCTGGGTGCGATCTGCGAGCACCCACCAGCGGCCGTCGGGTGCGCGCGCCAGATCTGCTGCATATACATGGAGCCAGCGCCCGTCCCGGGGCATCAGGCCGTGCGCCGGCCACAGGAAGTTGGGATGACCGAAGACCAGCTCCGGCGGCACCAGGCCTTCGGCGATCAGTCGTTGCGGGCCATAGAGATCGGCCAGCAGGGCATCAAGCAGCCGCGCGCGCTGCGCGATGCCGCGTTCGATCAGGGTCCACTCCTCGGCCGGGATGATCAGCGGCAGAGGGTCGAGCGCCCAGGGTCGATCGGCACCCTTGGGATCGGCATAGACGTTGTACGTAACCCCGTTTTCCGTCACCAGCCGGCGAGCCAGCTCCAGTCCGCGGCGGGTGACGCTGCTGCCTGGATCGGTGGACAGCTTGTGCATCAGCGCCCGCCAATGCGGGCGCGCCGCGCCGCTGCTGTCCAGCAGTTCGTCGTAGCGCTGCGCATCCGCGGCGTAGCCGCCGAAGGGCGCGTCGCGGGCTGGGCCTGTGCGGGCGGTGTTGTTCACGGCCGTATTGTAAAACAGGCCTCAGAGACCGGGGTGCCGGAGATCCAGTGTGAACGGGGTCTCGAGCGAAGGTTCCTCGGCCGGTGCGTGTACTTGTCCGGGGGTGTGTCCCATGCGAAAGAATCGCGCGAGGCGCCGGCTCTCGGACTCGAACGCGTTCACCGGGAAGGTGGCGTAGCTGCGGCCGCCCGGATGCATCACATGGTACTGGCAACCGCCCAGCGAGCGCTCCATCCACGTATCCACGAGATCGAAAGTCAACGGTGCATGCACGCCGATCGTCGGGTGCAGCGCGTTTGCCGGCTGCCAGGCCTTGTAGCGCACGCCGGCGATGAACTCACCGGCGCGGCCGGTTTGACGCAGCGGCACCCGGCGGCTGTTGCAGGTCAATGCATAGCGGTCCGGGGCGAGTCCCGTGACCTTGACCTGCAGACGTTCCACCGAGGAGTCCACATAACGCACCGTGCTGCCGCTGGCACCTTCCTCGCCCATCACATGCCAAGGCTCCAACGCCTGGCGCAGCTCGATTTCAGCACCCATCGCCGTGAAGTCACCGTACTTGGGGAAACGGAACTCAAGGTGCGGGGCGAACCACTCAGGCTGCAGCGCAAAGCCGGCCGCGTTGAGCTCGGCGAGCACGTCCCACAGGTCCTGCTGCACAAAGTGCGGCAGCATGAAACGGTCATGCAGCTGCGTGCCCCAACGCGCCAGCCGCGCGGGCTGGTAGGGGCTGTCCCAGAAGCGCGCCACGAGCGAACGCAACAACAGCTGCTGGGCGAGGCTCATCTGCGCATGTGGCGGCATCTCGAAGGCGCGCAGTTCCAGCAGGCCGTAGCGGCCCGCGGGACCATCGGGGGAATACAGCTTGTCGATGCAGAACTCGGCCCGATGGGTGTTGCCGGTGACGTCCACCAGCAGGTTGCGGAACAGGCGGTCTGTCAGCCAGGGTGGAACGGCCGCCGCGCCGGCAGGCGGCAGCTGCCGGAACGCGATCTCCAGTTCGTAGAGCGAGTCGTTGCGGGCCTCGTCCACGCGTGGAGCCTGCGAGGTCGGGCCGATGAACAACCCCGAGAACAGGTACGACAACGATGGATGGTTGTGCCAGTAGGACACCAGGCTGCGCAGCAGGTCCGGTCGACGCAGGAACGGTGAGTCGCCTGCCGTCGCCGCACCCAGCACGAAGTGGTTGCCGCCGCCGGTGCCGGTGTGGCGGCCGTCCAGCATGAATTTCTGCGGTGAAAGCCGCGACTGCCGCGCCTGTTCGTACAGGTGGGTGGTGCGCTCCACGAGTTCACCCCAGCTGGCGCTAGGGTGGACGTTGACCTCGATGACACCGGGGTCGGGCGTGACCCGGAAGCTTGACAGGCGCGGGTCTGCCGGTGGCTCGTAGCCCTCCAGGATCACCGGTTGGGACAGTGAGCCCGCCGCGGCTTCCACCGCAGCCACCAGTTCCAGATAGTTCTCGAGCCGCTGCATGGGTGGCATGAAGACGTAGAGCACGCCGTCGCGTGGCTCGGCGCACAGTGCGGTGCGCGTGATCCAGTGCGCCGACTGCTGTGGCCCGGGCCGGCGGCTGGAGCCGTCGCCACCATGACCGGGTCCTGCGTCCGCCACCCGTGTGACGGCACCGGGGGTGCCTCCAGCACGTTTGACGCCCCGCAGTTGCTGGCGCAGCTGCGCGTGCGAGGGCAGTGGCGGGAATGGCTGTAGCGGATCAGGTTGATGCAGCCAGGGGTAGTCAACGGGGGCTGTCCAGGGCTGCGAATCCAGCGGCAGGCGATAGCCCAGGGGGGAGTCTCCCGGCAGCAAGTAGCAGCGCTCGTCGCGCAGGAACCAGGGCCCTGTCTGCCAGGTGCGGTCAGCCGGGTCGCGGCCGATGGGCAGCACATAACCAACGGCGCGTTCCAGCCCATGCTCGAACACACGCGCAAGCCGCGCGCGCTCGGCGGGATCCGCGAGGTTGGAGTCGAAGGGATCGACATTGATGGGCAGGCGCCGCTCACGCCACATGTAGTAGAAGGCGTCCTCGTATGCAGGCATGGGAAGCGCGGGCGCGAGCCCGAGGAATTCGGCCACCAGCAACAGCAGGCGCCGGGCGCTGTCTGCCGAAACGTCGTAGTCGATGGCTTCATCCGCCAGCAGTTCCGGATTGCTCCACAACGGCTCGCCGTCGCGGCGCCAGAAGCAGTTGAGCGACCAGCGAGGCAGCTGTTCTGCGGGGTACCACTTGCCCTGACCGAAATGGGCCAGGCCTTGCGGCGCATAATGCGCGCGCAGCCTGTGGTACAGCTCGGCCGCCAGCCGGCGCTTGCCGCCGCCCATGGCGGTGGTGTTCCACTCCGGGCCGTCCGGGTCGTCGATGGACACGAACGTGGGTTCTCCACCCATGGTGAGGCGCACGTCGGAGGCCTGCAGCCTGCGGTCGACCTCATGCCCGAGGCTTTCAATGTCCGCCCACTGTTCCGGGGTGTAAGGCAGGGTGACGCGTGGGGCTTCCCACACGCGCTCGACCCGCATGCTGTGGGAAAACCGCACCTCACATTGTTCCACCGCGCCCGAAACCGGAGCGGCGGATGAGGGTTCCGGCGTGCAGGCGAGGGGAATGTGTCCTTCGCCGGCCAGCAGGCCCGAAGTCGGGTCGAGCCCGATCCAGCCGGCTCCAGGCAGATACACCTCGCACCAGGCATGCAGGTCGGTGAAGTCGTGATCGGTACCTGAGGGACCGTCGAGCGACTTCTCGTCGGCGACCAGCTGGATGAGATAGCCGGAGGCGAACCGCGCGGCGAGTCCCAGGTGACGCAGCAGTTGCACCAGCAGCCAGGCCGAGTCGCGGCAGGAGCCGGAGCCGCGCTGCAGGGTCTCCTCCGGTGTCTGCACGCCCGGCTCCATCCGGATCAGGTAGCGGATGTCGCGCGACAGTGAGCGGTTCAGATCCACCAGGAAATCGATGGTGCTCAGTTCCGCGCGCGGGATGGCATCCAGGTAGCGATTGAAGCATGGCGTGGGCGCCGCCTGCGCCAGATAAGGCGCCAGATCACGGGCTTCAGCCGCTTCGTAGCTGAAGGGGAACTTCCGGGCGTAAGGCTCCAGGAAGAAGTTGAACGGGTTCTGCACCGCCATTTCGGCGACCAGCTCCACTTCGATGCGCAACTGCGCGGTCCTTTCCGGGAACGTCAGCCGCGCCAGGTGGTTGGATTGCGGGTCCTGCTGCCAGTTGATGAAGTGCTGTGCAGGGGTCACCTTGAGGGAATAGGACAGGATGCGGGTGCGGCAGTGCGGGGCGGGTCGCAGCCGCACGACTTGCGGGCCCAGCGTCACGAGGCGGTCGTAGTGGTACTCGGTGACGTGGTTGAGGACAATGTGTATGGACATCGAGGGCGATCCTGACCCCGCTTCTTTGCGACGCCACATTATAAGGACGCGTGTCCGCACGAGCCCGAAACTGCGCCAACCCGCACCAAATTGGCACGGCCTGCACCAGATGAAGGCGACGGCCTGCACAAGTTTGATGCTTCCGCCGCCCTGCTGCTAATGTCGGGGCAACTGCCTTGGCGGATTCACATGCGCATCGACTGGAACGCCTACCCCGCCTCGGGGTTGCACGATGAACTGATCGGTCCTGGCAGCGGCCCCCGCGCCGCGGGGCGCGCACTGGCCCGGCATCTGAGGGAGCTGGGCAGCGAGGAAATCGGCCTGAGGCAGCAGGCCGCGGAACTGGCCATCAAGGCCATGGGCATCACGTTCACGGTGTACCACGAGCAAGGTGGATCGATTGATCGCGCCTGGCCGCTCGACATCATCCCGCGCACCATTTCGCTCAAGGAATGGAGCCGCATCGACGCCGGCCTGCGGCAACGCGTCGCAGCGATCAACTGCTTCATCGATGACATCTACCATGGCCAGCGGATAGTCGCCGACGGCATCCTGCCTCTCGAGCTGATCGCGACTTCACGCAACTTCCGGCCCGGCTGCATGGGTGTCAGTCCGCCGCATGCGGTCTGGGCTCATATCTGCGGTTCGGATCTGATCCGCGGCCGCGACGGCGTCGTGTACGTGCTCGAGGACAACCTGCGCGTGCCCTCCGGGGGCTCGTACATGATCGAGAACCGGCAGGTCGTCAAGCGCGTGTTCCCGGAACTGTTCGAAAGCTCGGTCATCCTGCCGGTCGACGACTACCCGGCGCACCTGTTCGACATGCTGTCGGCGATGTCGCCACGGCGGCAGGAGCGGCCGGAAGTCGTGGTGTTGACCCCGGGCATCTACAACTCCGCCTACTTCGAGCACGCCTACCTCGCGCGGCAGATGGGTTGCGAACTGGTGGAGGGGCGCGACCTTACGGTCGCCGCCGATGACTGCGTCTACATGCAGACCACCCGCGGCATGCGG
>DAIDKA010000072.1 GCA_027451085.1 Gammaproteobacteria bacterium | reverse complement strand
CGTTCACCAGCAGCGTGCCGTCGGCCCTGAGGAACAGGTCGACGCGCGCCAGGCCGTCGCACTCCAGCACCTCGAACGTCTTGAGCGCGAGCTGCTGGGCGCGCTGGAGTTCGTCTGCGCTCATCTTCGCCGGCAGCTCCAGCCGCGCTCCGCTTTCGTCCAGGTACTTGGCGTCGTAGGAGTAGAAGCCATCCTTGTGCTGGACGACGATCTCGCCGGCCACCGATACCAACGGGGGCTGCCCGGCCAGCACCGCCAGTTCGATCTCGCGGCCGACTATGCCTTCTTCGCAGATGACCTTGGTGTCGAACTGGAAAGCGAAGCGCACCGCGTCCTCGAGCTCGGCGGCTGACTTGACCTTGCGCACCCCCACCGAGGAACCCGCGTTGGCCGGCTTGGTGAACAGCGGAAAACCCAGCTTCGATGCAGCCGCCACCGCCGCGGCTGGCTGCGCGTCGAACTGCTCACGCCGCAGGGTGAGGAACTTTGCCACCGGGATGTCCGCGTCCCGCAGCAGCCGCTTCATGACGTCCTTGTCCATGCCGATGGCCGAGCCCAGCACGCCGGCCCCGACATAGGGGATACCGGCAACCTCCAGCAGGCCCTGCATGGCTCCGTCCTCTCCCAGGGTGCCGTGCAGGACCGGAAACACCACATCGATGCCGCCGGACGCTTCGCCGCCCTGTCCCTGTACGGGAATCAGGGACGTCATGGGGGTGGGCGGGGCATCCTGGATTTTCGCCAGGCGCGGGTCGAGGGTGCTGGCCAGGAGCTTTGCCGGGTCCTGCCGCAGCCAGCGGCCGGCCTGGTCGATGCCGATCAGCACCGGCTCGAAGCGTCCGGGGTCCAGGGCGGCCAGGACATTGCGGGCAGAAAGGATGGAAATTTCATGCTCGGCCGACTGGCCACCGAACAGAATGCCGACCCGGATCTTGGAATTGCTGGGCACGTCACAAACCTCGAAGTTCACCGATGTCGGCAGGGTAGCCGCTGGCTCTATAGAATGCGATGCCAGTAAGGCCCGACATGATGCGGTCCTGCCAATGGAAGGGAAAACGATGAAAGCGATCAATGCAACGCCCTGGTTTGCGGTCCTGGCCTGCACCACGCTGTGCGCGGTGGCCACACCGACCCTGGCCGACGATGCCACGACAGCAGCAACCGTCCCCTACGTGGTGCCCAGAGGCGTGCCCGACTACATCAAGGCCGCCATCGCCGACCCGACCCGTCCGGCGGAGCAGCGCGCCCGCGACGTCAACCGCAAGCCGGCCGAGCTGCTGGCGCTTTCGCATATCAAGCCCGGGGACAAGGTGGTCGAGTTCGCCTCGTTCGGCCAGTACATGACCCCGATGCTCTGCGACATCGTAGGTCCCAAGGGCAAGGTCTACATGTTTGACCTGCCCTACACGGAAAAGCGCGCCGGTGAGGCCAGCCGCAAGTTCGTGGCAGCGCATCCCAATGCGCAGTACCAGCTGGTGAACTACAACGACATCCAGCTGCCGCAGCACCTGGACGTCATCTACATGGTCATGTACTACCACGACCTGTCGATCAACCATATCGATGTCGCCAAGCTGAACGAGAAGATCTTCAAGGCACTGAAGCCGGGCGGTGTTTACTTCATTGTTGACCACAATGCCGCGCCAGGTTCCGGTCGCCGCGATACCAACAAGCTGCACCGGATCGATCCGGCCACCATCGAGTCGGAGGTCAAGGCGGCCGGCTTCAGGCTGATCGTGGAGAGCAACCTGCTGGCCCGTCCGTCCGATGACCACACCCAGATCGTGTTCGCGCCCGGCCTGCGCGGGCTGACCGACCAGACGGTGTTCACGTTCGAGAAGCCCAGGAACTGAGGTTCCGGCACGACACGGCGGTGGGCGAGGTGGCCGAAGCCGGCATCGATGCCGGTGAATTCGGCGCCTGGCTCACGGCCATGCGCGCGGCGCTGCGCGGCGAGTCGGGTACTCAGGTGCCCTGCGGCGACTGTCGCGGCTGCTGCATCTCCGGCTACTCCGTCAAGGTACGGCCGGAGGACCTCGGGGCCAGGGCCCGGATACCCGACCACCACCTGCTGTTCCGCGGCGGAACGGTCATCATGCCGGCGTTACCGGACGGCCGTTGTCCCATGGCCATCCCCGCAGGCTGTTCCATCTACGCCCACCGTCCCCAGACCTGCCTGGACTACGACTGCCGGGTATTTGCCGCGGCGGGCATCGATGCCGGGGATGCCGGCAAGGGCGTGATCAACAGCCGCGTGCGGGCCTGGCGGTTCAGCCATGCCGACGCGGATGCGCTGCGCCAGCATGAAGCAGTGCGAGCTGCTGCAGCGTTCATGCGCGAGCATCACCAGGCGTTTGCCGAAGGCTGCGCGCCGCTCAATCCCATGTCGGTGGCGGTGTTTGCAGTCAAAATCTACGCGCTGTTCCTGCAGCGGGACGTGCAGGCAAAGCCCCCGCGGATCATTGCAGCTGCGATTCTGGAGCTGGCGCGGGAGTTTGACGAACGAGAATAGCCGGTCCTTTCCCCCCGAACCGCGTCCGCAGCCGCACCGGAATCTGAATTTCAGAACCGTGTGGTCAGCTGCGTGAGCCAGGCAGGAGAGTGTTCCAGCAGCCAGGCTTCCAGCGCCTTGTCCATGCCGGTCAGCATCAGGATCGACAGCGCGATCAGGACGGCGCCCAGCAAGGTCTTGCCGATCTTCCCCGCGTGAACGAGCCTTGTCCGCACAGACCCTGCGGCGCCACGCGACACATACGCGAGCGCGAGCAGCGGAAGCGCCGCGCCGATGCCGAAGACACCCATCAGCAGCCCGGTCTGCGCCAGATGCGCACCCTGGCTGGCCACGACGATCGCCGAACCCAGGGTGGGGCCCACGCAGGGGCTCCAGACCACGCCAAGCACCACCCCGATGGTGAACTGGCCCATCAACCCGTCCGGCTGAATGCGCGCAATGACGTTGTTCCCCGCGTTCCCGATGCCGGATGTCAGCGACGCGAAGCGCTGTTGAAGCGCGCCGGACATCAGCACCACGCCGAGCAGCCCGAGCATGGCGGCGCCGACGTTGCGGAACACCGATGTGTCGAGTCCCAGGGAGGCACCTGCCCAGGCGAGCACCGTACCGAAGATGGCGTAGGACAGGGCCAGCCCGCCGGCCAATGCCAATGGGCCGCGGCGATGCACGCTGGTCGCCGAGCCGATCAGAACCGGCACGATCGGCAGCACGCAGGGGGAGAGCGTTGAGAGCAGCCCTGCAACAAAGCCGAGACCATAGGAACCCACGCCGAAGCCGGTCATTGCAGGGTTTTCCTGATCAGTCCCTCGATGCCCGCTTCGGTCGTGTCCCCCACCGATCGGGCGGTTTCCCTGACCCCTTTGAACCCGATCAGCGTGCTTTGGGTGCCGACCTTGAATTCACGCAGTGTGCTCCTGGCGGTGTCGAAATCGACCTGCAGCAGGGTGACGTTCCGGAAGGCCGGCTGTCTCATCAGTCTTTCCAGGATCGGCTTCTGCGCCTTGCATGTCGGACACCAGGTGGCGCTGACGTCCACCACCACCGGCTTGCCGGCTTTGGTCAGCTGATCGAATTGCGTCTGGCTGAACGGCTCGATCGGTCCGGCCAGGGCAGCGCCGGAGAGCATGGCTAGCGTGAGTAATGCCGCTGTCGTACGAAACTTCATCTGAACTCCCACACGGCACGCCGCATCGGACTCCGGCGCCGCCGCCTCTTGAGGGCCTGTTGATGGTCACGGATGCCATACGATCCAGGCCGCGGGATGGTTACAGCAGCAGTTTCCTGCGGGGCTGTCACCGCCCCTGCAGGTATCCTTCCGGCACCAGCTCCTTCATCTTGCCTTCGATCCACCCCTGGACTTCAGTGTTGATCTCACGCGGATCGCGGCCCGCGGCGACGATCGGCGGGCCGACGATGACACGCACCGTGCCCGGCCTTTTGATCAGGCTGCGGCGCGGCCAGAAGTAGCCGGCGTTGTGCGCCACGGGCACGATCAGGCGTCCGGTGCGTGAGGCGAGCAATGTCCCGCTGACGCCGTAACGGCGGGTGGTGCCCGCCGGCATGCGCGTACCCTCCGGGAAGATCACCACCCAGCTGCCTTCGTCCAGCCGCCGCCGGCCCTGCTCGATCACCTGGTTTACGGCCGTGGACCGGGCGCTGCGGTCTATGGCGATGGCATGCAGCATCTGTACGCACCAGCCCACCACCGGTATCCACAGCAGTTCGCGCTTAAGCACCCAGGCCTGGCGTGGGATCACCACGTTGATGGCCAGGGTTTCCCAGGTCGAGGCGTGCTTCCAAAGGGACACGTGGGCACCCGGGGGAATGTTTTCCAGGCCTTCCACTGTGTAGTCCAGGCGGCAGGCCCAGCGCAGCACGGTGAGCAGGCTCGAACCCCATAGTCGGGCGAAGAAGAACCGCTTCCTGAAGGGCATGAAGGCGCCGACGAGGAAGAACACCGTTGCCAGGAGGAAGGTCCAGACAAACAGGAATGCCGTGAAGAAAAGGGAGCCCAGAAACTGCATGACGGCTGAGGCGGATGCTTGTGCGGGGGCGCAGTATATTAAAGAGCGTACCCCTGTTCCGGTGTCCTGTCCTCGCGCCCGGGTGGTAGCCGGATACCCGGGTTTGCACCACCAGCGCCTTGCCGCATGCCCCGGGATTGAGCAATCCCTCTTGCAACCGGGCTCCAGGCAGGGTTCACTGCTGCCTGTCGCTCCATCGGGGCGCGCAAATCCGGGCTGTCGCACAACAGTGGTGCAATTTGCCGCCAAGGCAATTGTAACCCCTTGATTTGCCGATGCCCTGTTTTGGCACAGAGACTGCATTACCAGACAGCTCGACAAGCGTCGGGCACCCATTATCCGGAGGCTGTTATGACACCCGCTGACGTACTCAATCTAATAAAGGAGAAGGAGGTCAAATATGCAGATCTCCGGTTCACTGACACCCGTGGCAAGGAGCAGCACGTAACCATCCCGGCCAAGCTGGTCGATGCCGACCTGTTCAAGGACGGCAAGATGTTCGACGGTTCGTCGATTGCCGGCTGGAAGGGCATCAACGAGTCCGACATGATCCTGCTGCCGGATTCGACCACCGCCGTGGTTGATCCGTTCTTCGACAACCCGACGGTCAACATCCGTTGTGACGTCATCGAGCCGGCGACCATGCAGGGCTATGAGCGCGATCCGCGCTCCCTGGGCAAGCGTGCGGAGGCGTATCTCAAGTCCACCGGCATCGCCGACCGCGCCACCTTCGGTCCCGAAAACGAATTCTTCATCTTTGACAGCGTCCGTCACGGCGCGAACGTCAACGGCAGCTTCTACGAGATCGACTCGGTCCAGGGTGCCTGGAACTCGGGCAATGAATACCCCGAAGGCAACATGGGCCACCGCCCGGGCGTGAAGGGCGGCTACTTTCCGGTGCCGCCGGTCGATGCCTTCCAGGATATCCGCTCCGCCATGTGCGACGCGCTGGAGGAGATGGGCCTGGTGGTCGAAGTGCACCACCATGAAGTGGCCACCGGCGGGCAGTGCGAAATCGGCGTCGGCGCCGGCAGCCTGGTCCGCAAGGCCGACGAAGTGCAGATCCTCAAGTACGTGGTGCAGAACGTCGCCCACGGCTACGGCAAGACCGCGACCTTCATGCCGAAGCCCCTGGTCGGTGACAACGGCAGCGGCATGCACGTGCACCAGTCGCTGCAGAAGGACGGCAAGGCGCTGTTTGCGGGTGACAAGTACGGCGGCCTGTCCGAGCTCGCCCTGTACTACATCGGCGGCATCATCAAGCACGCCAAGGCGTTGAACGCGCTGACCAATGCCGGTACCAACAGCTACAAGCGCCTGGTGCCCGGCTTCGAAGCCCCGGTGATGCTGGCGTACTCGGCCCGCAACCGTTCCGCCTCCATCCGCATTCCCTGGGTGTCCAACCCGAAGGCCCGCCGCATCGAAGTGCGCTTCCCGGACTCCTCGGCCAACCCGTACTTCGCCTTCTCGGCGATGATGATGGCCGGTCTGGACGGCATCCAGAACAAGATCCACCCCGGCGATCCGGCGGACAAGGACCTGTATGACCTGGAGCCGGAAGAGGCGAAGCACATCCCGACCGTGTGCCACTCGCTGGACATGGCGCTGGAGCATCTCGACAAGGATCGAGAGTTCCTGACCCGCGGCGGCGTGTTCACCAACGATCTGATCGACGCCTACATCAACCTCAAGATGCAGGAAGTCACGAAGTTCCGCATGTACACGCATCCGGTCGAGCTGGAGATGTACTACAGCCTGTGACCGGCGTTCCCGCACACGAGCTGCAGGAAAGTCGTCACCGCCTTCCCCCCCTGCCCGGGGGGGAAGGCGGCTGCAGCACGATTTTGCGAACCGGGTCTTTATCCTTCGGGTCGTGGAGGACTATGCTCGGACACCATGAAGCGGGCGTGTTTGACAGTGTTGCTCCTGGCCGCCGCGAGCGCGGCGGCGTGGTCCACCACCGTGTACAAGTGGGTGGACGACGCGGGCGTCGTTCACTTCAGCGATACGCCACGGCCCGGCGCCGAAAAGCTCGAAATCGGCGATGCGCAGACCTATGCCGCGCCAGCGGCCACGCTTGCCGCGACCGCGCCGGTTTCCACCACTCGTCGTGCAGCTCCGACCAGCTGCGCCATCGATTCTCCCACCAGCGACCAGGTGTTCACGGACGTGAGCACCGTCAGCGGCCATGCATCGATTGCTCCTGCCCTGAAACCTGGCGAGACCGCCACCATGACCATGGATGGCACGGAGTATCCCCTGGGCCGGGACGGCAGCTTCCAGCTGTCTGTGGAACGCGGCTCCCACACGGTTGCCGTGAAAATCACCGGCGCCGATGGCGGCGTGCGCTGCCGGTCCGCCGTGACCTTCCATGTCCGGGACCAGTCGATCATTGCACCCACCGCTCCTGCGGCGCCCGGGGTGGACAACCCCAATCGCCCGAGGCCCTGAGACGGCCAGACGGTGCAATGTCCTTCGGCCTGGCGCTGGAGGTGCACCGTGCTGCCTGAACGCGCCCTGGCGCCGCTGCTGTCGCACTTCGATCCGGTGGACCTGCTGAGCGCCCTGTCCACGGGCATCATCCTGCTCGACGCGCAACTGTGCCCGATCTATGCCAACGTCGCCGCCCAGGACCTGCTCGCCATCAGCTTGAACCAGGCGCGGGGCCGGCCGTTCGCCGACAGCCTCATGGATTCCAACGGCCTGATCCCGCTGCTGCGCCGTTCCCTTGAGACCGGCGAAGGCTTTGCCGACCGCGAACTGACCCTGACCCTCAAGTCCTCGCGCGAACAGCGCGTGGTGGATATCACCATCACTCCGCTGGCGGGAGAGGTCACCGGCACGCACTTGCTGCTGGAGCTGACCGACACCACAGCGCGCCATCGCATATCGCGCGAGAGCGAGATTCTGGAGCGGCAGGATTCCAGCCGGATAATGATCCGGCAGCTGGCGCACGAGATCAAAAATCCACTCGGCGGCCTGCGAGGCGCCGCGCAGCTGCTGGAGCGCGAGCTGCCTGATTCGGCGCTGAAGGAATACACCAGTGTCATCATCAGCGAAGCCGATCGCCTGACGGCCTTGGTCGACAGCATGAGCGGGCCGGCCCGCCCGCCGCACAAGCTGGACCTGAACATCCACGAGGTATGCGAGCACGTCTACCACCTGCTGCGCAGCGAGGCGCCGGCCAGCGTTGCGGTGGAGCGCGACTACGATCCCTCGACGCCCAATGGCTGCTTCGACCGCGGCCAGCTGATCCAGGCCCTGCTGAACATCGCGCGCAATGCACTGCAGGCCGTCGGTGAGCGTGGCCGCATCGTGTTGCGCTCGCGCGTGCATCCGAATGTCGGCATCGCAGGCAGGCGGCACCGCCTTGCCGTTGGGATCCAGGTGGAGGACGACGGCCCCGGCGTGCCGGCGGCACTGCGCGCGAGCATCTTTTATCCCCTGGTCACGGGCCGCGCCACCGGCACCGGACTGGGGCTCGCGGTGGCGCAGGACGTCGTCACCCGCCACGGTGGCATCATCGAGTTTGAAAGCGAGCCCGGCAGAACGGTATTCAAGATACTGCTGCCGCTCGAGGAGTCTGCATGAGCACATCAAATCTTCGCGTCTGGCTGGTGGACGACGA
>DAIDKA010000071.1 GCA_027451085.1 Gammaproteobacteria bacterium | reverse complement strand
GTGAGATCACGGCGCAGCAGGTCGAGGTGGCGCGGCATTCCAATCCCCTGACCGGCCTGCCGGGCAACATCGAGATCCAGTCGCGCCTGTCGCAGTGGCTGACACGCCGCCGGCCCTTTGTTGCGTGTCACCTGGACGTGGATCACTTCAAGGCCTTCAATGACTGTTATGGCTATGCGCGCGGGGATCAGGTCCTGCTGCATGTGGCCACCACGCTGGCGCGCACGATGCGTCCGCGCGTGGATTTCGTCGGGCATGTGGGCGGAGATGACTTCGTGTTCCTGCTGCGCAGCCAGGACTGGTCGCTGCGGCTGCATTCTGTGCTGGACGATCTGGGGGTATCGCTGCCGAAGTTCCACGATGCCGAGCATCGCGAGGCTGGCGGACTTGCAGGGCATGAGCGGGACGGACGCGAGCGCATCTTCCCGCTGTTGTCGGCTTCCATCGCGGCCGTTGCGGTTGATGGCGGGCCGGGATCGACGGCGGAGAGCGTCGCCGAGCAGTTGCGCCGCACCAAACAGGTTGCCAAGGCACAGGAGGGCAACTCCTGCATCCTGGCCACGCGGGATGGTCGGCTGGTGAACCTGCGCAACCAGCCGCTGCTGCAGCGCGATCCCATGCCTGACGAGCATGGTGCGGCTGTGCTGGCAAGGGCCTGACGTGTGGCTGCCGCCCTGCGAGTTATCCACAGAACCTGTGCATAACCCGCTGGCAGACCCCCACTTGAAAAACCGATTCACCGAAGGTTCACAGGGTTTGCGTTGTGATGGCTGAATTTTGAACAGGCCACGTTGCTGCCTGCCGCTTCATCCTTACTTCAAATTAATCAAGCCGGAGTTAAGCTGGCTGTAGGCTTCACCCGCGTGGAAGATTAATTCCCGCTAATTTTTACCGGAGACGCACTGTGCTCAAGAAAGTGGTTCCTGTCCTTGGTCTGATCTTCCTGGCCGGCCCGGTGCTGGCTTCCGCCGCTGATGCTCCCGCCACCTCGGCCGATTCTTCTTCGAAGTCGGCTCCGGCCAAGGCGCATCACAAGCATCACCACCACAAGTCGAAGAAGGCCGCCTCTTCGGCTCCGTCGGCGTCCTGAGGACGCACAAGCTGGTCGCGCCTGCGGCCAGCTGACGGAAAGCCCCGCATTGCGGGGCTTTCTTTTGAGCGGGGAAAATCAGGCTGCGTTCTGTCTGGGCGCCTCCCTGTCTTCGTCTTCGCTCGGCGGTAGGGCCACCAGGTGGCCATCCATGGGCAGGGCATTTAATTCCAGGTTGAACCCGGGACCTTCCCGGTGGGGAAAGGCCACTCCGACCTTGGTCCAGTTCTTGGCTTTCTGACCGCTGCCAGTCTCATATTCGCGCACGGTGAAGACATTCAGATAGGGCGCTGCACCGGTCTTGCTCATGATCGATCTCCTGTGAAGGGCTGTGCCGGAGGTGTCCGGGATCACGGCAGAGGGTGGCGCCCCGGCCCGGGGCAGGCAACGCGTCAAAGCGGTGTGTTTGTGCAATAAAGCCGCAGACACAAGCCGCTGCTCGCAGCGAGCAAAAGTCCGCTGAAGCGGAGTTGAAGCAAAACAACACTACTGCGCAATCTTCGGCGCAGAAAGGCCCGTACAGCAAGCCGGGCCTGGAGAGGCGCGAACCGGTCCGGGCAACCCGGCTTGACCGCCAGAGCTGCCCGAACGCAGGTTCAGCCCTGCTTAGTAGCGGGGACCACCGCCGCCGCCGCCCGGGCTACGACGGAAACCGCCGCCGCCACCACCACCGCCACCACCGCCCGGACCACGGGCGCCCGGCGGACGATCCTGGGCTTCATTGACGCGCAGCGGGCGCCCACCCATGGAGTAGCCGTTCAGGCTCTGGATGGCGCGCGAGGCATCAGCGGAGCTCATCTGCACGAAGGCAAAACCGCGCGGCCTGCCAGTCTCACGGCCCATGATCACGTTCACGGACTCGACGCTCCCATGTTGCGCAAACAGAGCACGGATCTGGCTCTCGTCAGCGGAAAAGGGCAGATTTCCTACGTAGATTTTCGTCATATCACTCTCAGCTTGACTCTCGGTCTCTGTGACGCAACAGCTGCTAACCGCTCGACACAATACACGCGCGCCCGTGGTGCCGCTAGAGGACGCCCCGGGAGAGAGTTGACAAGTCGTTGCCGTGACAACGCTCTTCCAGGCGACGGTCAGCCGGGCAGGCTGTCCCAGAGCTGCTCCATCTTGCGACGCAGGGCAGCATCCGGCAGGGGGCCCCGCGCGGCATGCAGATTGTCCACCAGGTGTGCAACCCCGGTGGTGCCGGGCACGGTGCAGGTGACTGCCGGGTGGGAAAGGACATATTTGAGGAAGAACTGGCTCCAGCTCGTCACCTGGATCTCCGCGGCCAGGGAGGGCAATGGCTTGTCCGCCACGCGGGCGAAAACCTCGGCGGCGTTACGCCTGCCGCCGAAGGGGGTATTGGCTATCACCCCGATGCCCAGCTGCTGTGCCAGGGGCAGCACCGTGTCGGCGGCGCCACGGTTGCCCAGCGAGTAATCCACCTGGACGAAGTCCGGCTTGAGGCTGCGCATGTAATCCATCATGCGCGGGTGATCGCCGGGGTTGGAGGTGGTGATCCCGGTGTAACGGATGTGGCCGGACTGCTGCCATTGCCGCATCAATGGCAGCATGACCTCGATTCCGATCAGGTTATGAACCTGCATCAGGTCCAGCCGCGCAGTGCGCAGCACCTTCAGGGAATGAGCCAGTGACTCCTCGCCCGAAGCAGGGTCGCGGGCGATGACCTTGGTGGCGATGAACAACCGGGCGCGGTTGTCCAGCCCGGCCACGATCTCGCCTATGACTTCCTCGGAGCGCCCATACAGCGGCGCGGTATCCACCACTGAACCACCGAGCTGCGGCAGCTGCGCCAGCACCGCCTTGCGCTCCGCGATGTCCTGCGCCGAGCTGACGTCGTAACGGTTGGTGCCGATACCGATCACCGGCAGGCGCTCACCGGTCGAGGGTATCGGGCGGGTGATCACAGCACGGTCGGCGGCGCGGCCGCGGGTTGTACCGCCCAGCAAGGCAGCGCTCAGGGACAACAGCGCCGCTTCGCGGCGCGAGACGCGGGGCAGTGACATTGATGCTTCACCCGGACAGCCGATGCCGCGATCCTACACCCGCCGTGTGTCCCGGGTGTGAATTGACGCGGCCCGGGTCGTCCCTCGCATGCCGGGCTTGCCGGCCGTACCGGCATTGCCCATGCTTGCAGCCGATGATCTGCCTTCCTCAGCCGGATGCCGGCCTGCTTGCCCGACGCCGGGACATCCTGCGGGGCCTGCGCCAGCTGCTGCCTGAGGGCGCGGTGATCGGCGATGACCTGCGGCTCTCGGCCTACGAGAGCGATGGCCTGACGGCATACCGGCAACGTCCGCTGGCGGTCGCGCTGCCCGCGGATACGGCGCAGGTGGCTGCGCTTCTGCAGTTCGCGCATCGCGAGGGCATCAAGGTGGTGCCGCGCGGCGCGGGTACTTCTCTGTCCGGCGGCGCCATCCCGGCGGCCGATGCCATTGTCATCGGCCTGGGCCGCTTCAACCGCATACTCGACATCGACTACGACAACCGCTGCGTGGTGGCGCAGGGTGGTGTGACGAACCTTGCGATCACCCATGCCGTCAGCGCGGACGGCTTCTACTATGCGCCGGACCCGTCCAGCCAGATCGCCTG
>DAIDKA010000070.1 GCA_027451085.1 Gammaproteobacteria bacterium | reverse complement strand
GCGCCGGTTGGCGGCCTCCGGCTGCACCGTGCTGCTCGTGACCCACAAGCTGGATGAGGCGATGGCAGTCAGCAGCCGCATCACGGTGCTGCGTGCCGGCCGGGTCAGCGCCGAGCTCGTGACCGCGAAAACCTCTCCAGCCGAGATCGTGCAGGCCATGACCGGCCGTTCGGGCCTGCGGCCGGTCAGCCGCTCGCCTGCGGAACCCGGGGCCGTGGCACTGCGGGTGGAACGTCTCGATGTTGATGCCGACGGCCACCGGGCGGTTGACCAGGTCTCGCTCGAAGTCCGTGCGGGCGAGGTCGTCGGCATCGCCGGTGTCGCCGGCAACGGCCAGTCGGAGCTGATCGAGGCCATCATCGGTCTGCGTCCCGCCTCGACCGGCCGGGTAAGGGTCGGTGGCCGCGACGTCACTGGCTGTTCCATCGCTGCACGGCGGCGCGCGGGCGTCAGCTACATCGCCGAGGACCGCGCGCGGACCGCCAGCGCAGGGGCTGCGAGTGCCGCGGACAACCTCGCCATGGGCTTTCATTCGCAGGCACCGATGTCACGCCATGGGCTGCTCAACCGGGCGGCAATGCGTGACTGGGCCCGCCGCCTCATCGGAGCCTTCGACATCAAGACCCGGGGGGAGGGTGAACCCGTGGGTCAGCTCTCCGGCGGCAATCTGCAGAAGCTTGTGATCGCGCGGGAGCTTGCACACCAGGCGCCGGTGCTGATCGCCGAACAGCCGACGCGAGGCGTGGACGTGGGTGCCATCGAGTTCATTCATGCGCAGCTGATTGCAGAGCGCGACCGCGGCCGGGCCATTCTGCTGGTCTCCGCGGAGCTGTCGGAAATCCTGGCGCTCTGTGACCGCATCCTGGTGATGTACCGCGGCGCGGTGGCGGCGCAGTTGCGGCGGGAGGAGGCGGATGAAGGGATCCTTGGAGCCTACATGATGCGCGGCAGGGCGCTGTCATGAACACGGTTCGGGCGGTACTCGGGGGACCGTCACCGTTCTGGCGGCGCGCCCTGCGCCCGGCCCTGCGTCTGGGGGGCACGCTCCTGCTCGGGTTCGTCGCCTGTGCCGGCATCGCCGTGTGTGTCGGGATCGATCCTCGGGTCATGCTGGTGGAGTGGATCAAGGGCGCTGTCGAGGGACCGCAGATATTTGAAACCGTGGCACGTTCGGTGCCGCTGGTGGGCATGGCGCTGGCGGCTGCCGTGCCCCTGCGGGCGGGCATCGTCAACCTGGGTGCGGATGGACAGCTGGTGCTGGGAGGGCTTGCCGCCGCGGTGGTCGCACTCTATCTGCCGCTGACGCCCGGATTGCGCCTGCCGCTGGCGCTGCTGCTGGGCGCCGCCGCCGGCGGTGCCTATGGCTTGCTGGCCGCGCTCGGCGAGCTCTATGCCCGGGTGCCGCTGCTGCTGTCCACCTGGCTGCTGACCTATCCCGCCAAGGGCTTGTGCGGCTACCTGGTACGCTCTGCGCTGCGCGATCCGGTGACTGCGTGGCCATCGTCCCACCGCATCGCGCCGGCGGAGCGTCTGCCGGAGCTGCTGCACGGCACGCCGCTCAACGGTGGTCTCCTCATCATCGTGGCGCTCGCCGTGCTGGTGGTGTTCTTCGACCGGCGCACGGCCCTGGGGTATGAAATCCGCATGCGCGGCCTGAATGAGCGCTTCGCCCTCTATGGCGGCATAGCCCTGGGACGGCAGACGCTGCTGCTCATGGCGGTCAGCGGCGCCCTGGCTGGACTGGTTGGTGCCGTAATGGTGCTGGGTTCGGAGTACCGTTTCACCGACGGTGCCTTGACCGCGCCGCAGTACTCCTGGTCGGGCACGCTGGCGGCGCTGCTCGCCGGTGGCGAGCCGCTGGGTTCCGTCGTTGCCGCGGTGCTGTTTGCCGCGCTGCAGACCGGCGGGTTCGCCATGGAGCGCTCGGTGGAGATTCCGCGGGTGCTCACCACGGTGCTCGAATCCATGATCATCCTGTTCCTGGCGATGCGCAGCGCGACCTGGCGCCGGCTGCGATGAACAGCAGCTTCTTCAGCGTCGAATTCTTCGACCAGGTGGTGCTCGGGATCACCCCGATCCTGCTGGCCGCGCTGGCTGGAACGCTGTCCCAGGCGGTCGGCCTGTTCAACATCGCGCTCGAGGGACAGATGCTGGTCGGCGCGTTTGCCGCCGTCGCCGGCGCCCATTTCGGCGGCAGCCTGGCAGATGCCGTGATCCTGGCGGTGCTGGCCGCCACGCTGTATTCGGGGTTGCTGGCGCTGGGCAGCGCGGTCCTCGGCGGCAACGACATCGTCATCGGCCTCAGTGCGAACCTGCTGGCCGGCGGCCTGACGTCGTTCCTGCTGCGTTCCCTGTTCGGCGTCAGCGGCACCTTCAGTGATTCAAACATGCCGGGACTGCCGCGGCTGCATCTGCCCTGGATCGCGCAGCTGCCGCTCGTGGGCCGGGCCCTGGGCGAACAGGACGCGCTGGTATACCTGTCCTGGCTGCTGGTCGGGATCATCGCCGTGGCGCTGCGCTTCACGCCCTGGGGATTGCGGGTGCGCGGCGTGGGCGAGGATTTCAAGGCGGCGGTGTCCTTCGGCGTCCATGCGCACTGGCACCAGGTCGCCGTGACGCTGATGGGCGGCGCGCTGTGCGGACTTGCGGGGCTGCAGCTTTCCCTGGGCAGCCTCACTCTGTTCAGCGAGAACATGACCGACGGCCGTGGCTGGATCGCGGTGGCCGCCGTGATGCTGGGGCGCGGCCGGCCACTGGGCGTGGCCGCGGCCTGTGCGCTGTTCGGGTTTTCCGATGCCGTCGGCCTGCGGTTGCAGGGGCAGGGCCTGCCCAACCAGATCACCGATTCAGCCCCTTACGTCGTCACGCTGCTGGCATTGATCGCGGCCGGCGTGACCAGGCGACTGCGCGTTTCCCCCCAACCCCCGCGGCTGTCCAGCCAGCACACCGAAGCCACCAGGAGCGTTCCATGACCCAGTCCACCCAGGATCCGCGCAAACCCGTCGCCGAATTGCTGGCCGACTTCGACCATATTCCGATGATCGATCTTGCCGGCATGCACGGTCACGATCCGGCGGCCAAGGCCGCTGTCGCCGCCGCACTGCGCAAGGCCTGCACCGAAGTCGGCTTTTTCTACATCGTCAACCACGGCATTCCCGAGGAACTCATCGCCCGGGTGTTTTCGCAGGGCCGACGCCTGTTTGAATGTCCGCTGCAGGAGAAGATGCGGATCCACGTCAAGCGCTCATCGCACCAGCTGGGCTACGTGGCCAACGGGGACGAGAACGCGAACCCGGCCGCCGGCAGCAAGGCTGACCTGCACGAGGCGTTCGATTTTGTCCTCGAGGACTTCCGCCGCGCCGGCAATCAATGGCCGCAGGATCTGCCCGGCTTCCGCGAGGCGCTCACCGAGTATGCCGGTGCCCTCAAGCGCCTGGCGCGGCTGCTGTTTCATTCGTTCGCGCTGGCGCTGGAACTGCCGGAGGACTATTTCGACGCCCTGTCGGACACGCCCATGGCGCTGGTGCGGGTGCTGTACTACCCCAGCCAACCCGGCCCTTTCGACGAGGCGCGCATGGGCAACGGTGCCCACACGGACCACGAATGCTTCACCATCCTGCGCCAGGACGACATCCAGGCGCTGCAGGTGAGGAACCGCAGCGGCGCGTGGATCGATGCCCCGCCCGTTCCCGGGTCCTATGTCGTCAACATCGGCGACCTGATGACCCGCTGGACCAACGGCCGCTTTGCCTCGACCTACCATCGCGTGGCCAACCTGTCGGGCCGTTCCCGCTACTCCGTGCCGTGCTTCATCGGACCCAATGCCGATACCCTGGTCGAGGTCCTGCCCAGCTGCGTCGGTCCGGGCAGTCCCGCCAAGTACCCGCCAGTGAAGGCGGGCGAGTACATCTCCACGCTGATCTACCACAACTTCTACAACAACCAGCAGCAGCATCCGCTGAAGCAGGCCGCGCACGCCATCGAGCAGATCAACTGAACGGCGGGCTCAATGCCCCGCCCGTGAACCGGGCATTTCCATACCGCCTGCCGCCGGGTCCGGCGGCGGCATGGGCCTGCCGGTCACCGGATTGGCGAAGTGGTAGGGCGTGACGTAGTAGTTCGGGTAGCTGAGGTAGACCACCGAGGGCGGCAGGTCCGGCGGCGGATCCCAGCTGTCCGGCCGGGTATTGGGATTGGCGGCCTTGGCCCAGCCCTCCGTCACCGCGGAGTACGACGTGAAGGGGGCATGGAGGTGCTTGAACTGCCACACGCCGTTGTGCTTGACGTAGGTGTTCTCATAGGTGGCGTCGCCCCAGTTGGCGTCGGGTTTCTGGCCGGCCATGATGAAGGCGGCCCAGCGGCTGTGCGCGGTGTGGCCGTCGGCGGCGACATCCACGATGCCTTCCAGCTGCTCATGGTTCATCAGCAGTCCCGGCTTGGGGCCGCTGTCCAGGCCTTCCAGGTAGGCCAGGATGTGCGGCTTGCCCACGAACACGCCGCGGCCGCCAATCTCCAGGGTGGCGTCCGGCGCGAACAGGTTGGCGACCTGCACCCACTGCAGCTTGTCGACATAGTAGCCGTAGACGCGCTGCAGGCGTTCCACCGCGGCCTGGTCCTCCAGGCGCATGATGCGCCGGCGCAGCGCGTCGAGCGCGGCATCGCCGGAAGGCCCGGGTTCAGCCGCCGGGTGCGCGTCCGTCACCGGATTGCGGTAGTGGTAGGGCACCACGTAGACCTGCGGGAAGGACTGGAACACCTCGGTCGTCGGCAGGTCTGGGGGCAGCTGCGTGCTCGGGCCCTCCATGGGCACCGAACCCTGGGCCCAGCCGAGACTGTAGTCGAACAGCGTGGTGGGATAGAAGTGCAGTGACTGCAGCTTCCATTCGCCGTGTTCATTGATGTAGGTGTTCTCGTACGTGCCTTCGCCGAACCAGCTCTTGCCGTCCCGGGTAAGGAAGTAGTCGCTGCGCCAGCGGGCCTTGGCCGTGCGGTCGTCCGGCGCGACATCGATGACCGGCTGCAGCACCAGGTATTCATTCAGCACGCCGGGCCTCACACCTCCGGGGACCAGCAGGCCGAGGGCCGCTGCAATGTGCTTGCGTCCCACGTACACGCCCTGCTGTCCGTATTCATAGCGGGCGCTGGCGCTGAACAGGTCGGCGGCTTTTGACCACAGGCCCTGCTCGACGTAGTAGCCATAGGCGGCCTGCAGGTTCTGGATGTCGTCCCGTGAACGCAGCAGGGCCAGCCGCAGCGCTTCGGGGCTGCTGGCGGTGGCAGGCGAGTGCGCCGCGTCGTACTGGAACGGTGCGTACACGGCGGGTGTGGCCGCCTTGGCCCAGCCATCGGCGTAGGGGGCTTTGAAAGCGCCGTAGTAGTGCTGCGCCTTGATCTTCCAGACGCCGCCGTCCTTTATATAGGTGTTCTCGTAGGTCCCCAGGCTCCAGGCAGCGCTGATCTTGTATTGCGCGGTCGTGGTCAGCTCGTGCCAGCGCGCATGGGCCGTGATGCCGTCAGCCGCGACCTGCACCACTGGCTGCAGTTCCAGGGTGCGGTTGTACTGGCCGTAGGGCAGGCCGGGGCCCGGATGCCCTCCGCCCTGGCGTACCAGGTACTCCAGGATATGCGCCTTGCCCGTGACGGTTTCGCCGCCGCGTTCAAGGGTGGCGTCAGTAGCGAACAGGTCCGCAGCCTCCGACCAGTAGCCCTTTTCGACATAGGCGCCGTAGGCGCGCTGTAGCTTGCGGATGGCGTTGACGTCTTCGAGCGCCTGGGCCTGGGCGTCGAGTGAGACCGCCGGCACCGCGGCGGGCGCAGTCTGCACCGTGGTGGTGGCTGCAAGGCCGGTGGCCAGGAGCGCCATGAAAATCGCGTGCCGCATCGTCTTCCCCCTTCGCAATATCATCAGGAATGCCGTCCCCGGCCGCAGGCCGGAGCGTTCGTGATCATACCCTGAGCTGGTGACAAGTCATCTGCATGGGTGTTGTATGATCTTCGGGCAAGAGGAGACATCAACAATGAAGATCACGATTTTCGCGGCAACCCTGGCGTTGCTGGCCATCGGTCCGGGCGCGCGGGCGGCAGAACCGGCGCATGCGCAGGGGGCACAGGCTGCGTGCAACCGCGAGTGCCTGAACGGCGTCATGGATCGCTACCTG
Organism: Gammaproteobacteria bacterium; assembly: GCA_027451085.1. Taxonomy (GTDB): domain Bacteria; phylum Pseudomonadota; class Gammaproteobacteria; order Steroidobacterales; family Steroidobacteraceae; genus DAIDKA01. The sequence continues at coordinate 8,121 of DAIDKA010000070.1, read as the reverse complement.
GAGGCGCTGGTGCACCACGACTCGGCAAGTCTGCCCTGGGCGCCGCATGCGCGCTACACCGAGAACAACGTCGAGATGAGGCACGATGATGGCCTGTGGGGCACTATCACCGCGCTGGGCAGCTACAGCCTGCGCGCCGCGGACGTCAGGACGGGGGAGATCGTCGATTACGGCGAGGTAACGGAAACCAAGGACAGTTCGGCCTTCGCCGTGCGTCTCAAGGTGAAGGACGGCCAGATCAGCGAGGCCGAGACGCTGGTGGTGCGGATGGCGGAGTTCGGCTCCCTGAACGGAGGCGTCAATCCCTTTGCCCATCCGACGTTCATCGTCAAACCCATCATGAACCAGGACCTGCTGCCGGGCCAGCGCCGCTCGCGCAAGGAATTGATCGCCATCGCCAACGGCTACTTCGACACCCTGCAGAAGAATGACGGCACCCTGCACACTCAGTTCGATCCGGAGTGTGTGCGCTTCGAGAACGGCGTGCAGACCACCAGCGCCAACAACAAGACCCTGCTGTCGGCGAATTCCAAGGGCTGCGAGGCACAGTTCAAACTGGGCGCCTACCGCTATGACGACCGGCTGCGCGCGCGGCGCTTCCCGCTGGTGGACGAGGAAAAAGGCCTGGTGCTGGGCGCGGGCTTCATCGACCACAGCGGCCGGCTCGGCCGGTTCAAGCTCACGGATGGCAGCGACTACGAGTCTCCCATCCGCCACCCGCACTCGTTCTGCCTGCTGGAGCTGTTCAAGATCGTCGACGGGCGCATCCGCCAGATCGAGGCCGTGTTCATCACCGTGCCCTACAACATGCCCTCGCCGTGGGTCGTTGACACCAGTAAGCACTGACTGCAGCGAAGGTTGAGACTGCGTGTTAGTTACTTCTCGTCGAGATCTGCGGTGAAGCCGATGCCGCGACGCTTGGGTGGCGGCGGGTTCATCAACTGGCGGATGGCGGAGAGAATGGCGGCGATGGCGTCGTCGTGCTCGGCGAGCTTCTTGTCGAGCCGAGCTTCAAGTTGTTGGAAGCGGCGGGCCAACTCGCGGTTGGAGGCGAGTAGATCGCGCAGGCGCACGAACGCGCGGACCACGTAAACACTCATCTCGACGGCCCGGGAGCTGTTAAGGATGGTGGCGGCCATGATGGCGCCGTGCTCGGTGAAGGCAAACGGCGGAAATCTTGCGTCGCGATGCTTCTGGGAACCGGTCGCAATCTGCGACCGGTTCAGGGCCTCGACCTCGGTGCGGGTGAGGCGGAACATGAAGTCTTCCGGGAACCGCTCGGCGTTGCGCTTGACCTGCTCGTTCAAGCGCTTGGTGGTCACCCCGTAGAGGGTGGCGAGCTGGGCATCCAGCAGCACGCGCTGGCCGCGCAGGATGAGGATCGACTGCACGATGTGCTCGGCGGTCGCCGGCCGCAGAGTCTTTGCCATTTTTAGCCTGCTTCAGCCATGAAGGCCTTGATGGCGTACAGCATCGCCTGCATCAATTGCAATATAATTGACAGTTATTCTGCCTGATTTCCTGCCGGAATGCGATCATCAGGAGTGGGTGTCACGTCAAGGGCGTTCAATAACCCCCGCCAGCAATTCATAAGACCGCACCCGCGCGGCGTGATCGTAGACGGCGCTGGCGACGATGATCTCGTCCGCGCCGGTGTCCGCGCCGAACTTCTCAAGCCCGCGGCGCACGGTCTCGACGCAGCCCACGAACGAGCAGCCGAGAAAGCCATCGACCTGGTGTTGCACTTCGGGAGGCAGCGGCTGCAGTTGTTCTACCGGTGGCGGCAGCCGGCCGCGGCCGCCGGTCACGATGCCGATCACCACCTGTTGCAGCGAAGTGAACAGGTAACGGGCTTCCTCGTCGGTGGGCGCGACGATGACGTTGGCGCCGGCCATGGCGTACGGGCGCTGCAGCTGGGCCGAGGGTCGGAAGCGCTCACGATAGACCTTGAGCGCGGGCATCAGCGCCGTCGGTGCAAAGTGCGACGCAAAGGCGTAGGGCAGTCCCAGGTGCGCGGCGAGCTGGGCGCCGAACAGGCTCGATCCCAGGATCCACAGCGGCACATTTGAATCGACACCGGGAATGGCGCGTATGCGCTGGCCGGGCTGCACGGGCCCGAGAAGCGCCTGCAGTTCCTGCACGTCGTCTGGAAAGCGGTCCGAGGCGGCGGGGTCCCGGCGCAGCGCGCGCCAGGTGAGGCCGTCGGTGCCAGGGGCGCGACCCAACCCCAGGTCGACGCGACCGGGAAACAGCGCCTCCAGGGTGCCGAACTGTTCGGCGATCACCAGCGGGGAGTGATTCGGCAGCATGATGCCGCCGGCCCCGATGCGGATGCGTTGCGTGACCGCGCCCACCTGGCCGATGACCACGGAGGTCGCGGCACTGGCGATGCGCGGCATGTTGTGGTGTTCGGCAAGCCAGAAACGTTCATAGCCCAGCCTGTCCGCTTGGCGGGCGAGGTCCAGCGTGTTGTGCAGGGCCCCGGCCACGTCCAGGCCCTCGGGTACATGGGCCAGGTCCAGTATGGAAAGCTTCATGCCTGCCAGTATGCCGGTGATGGCAGGGCAGCTGGAATCCTTCGGACCCCCGCTGGCATATCCGTGGTGTGGACGGGCCCTAATGCCAGGGGGTTGAGGGCATATGCTCAGCCGGCATTGGCCGCGGTCCCCCGGGGCTATTCACACTACGGCTATGATCAGCACGATTCATGCCAGTTTTTCCTGGGCCTATGCCGCTTCCGGCCTGGTGGTCGGGCTGCTCGTGGGACTGACCGGCGTTGGCGGTGGCTCGCTGATGACCCCGCTGCTGGTGCTGTCGTTCGGATTCGCGCCGTCGACCGCGGTGGGCACGGATTTATTGTTCGCCGCGGCCACCAAAGCCGTCGGCACCGGCATCCACAGCGTGCTGAGGGGCGTGGACTGGCGCATTGTCGGCCGCCTGACGCTGGGTTCCGTGCCTGCGACGGGACTCACGCTGCTGGCGATCGCGCACTACGGTGCCGCAAGTCATGTGGTCAACACTGCCATCACGCTGACACTCGGTGTCGCACTGCTGATCAGTGTGCTGTCGCTGTTCGCGCGCGAGCGTGTGATCGCCGCGGCCATGCGCCGCAACCAGGATTTCGGGCTCAACACCTCCATCGGCCTCACCGTGGCGACGGGTTTCGTCGTCGGCGCGCTGGTCTCGCTGTCTTCGGTGGGCGCAGGTGCACTGGGCACCGTGGCGCTGCTGTTCCTCTATCCACGCCTGCCACTGCCCCGGATCATCGGTTCCGACATCGCGCATGCGGTGCCGCTGACGCTGCTGGCCGGCCTCGGTCATTGGTACCTGGGGGTGGTCGATCTGGGGCTGCTGTTCAACCTGCTGCTGGGCTCCGTGCCCGGCATCATCATTGGCAGTTATGCCGCGGGCAAGGTGCCCGACTACATCCTCAAGCCCTCACTGGGCCTGGTGCTGACGCTGGTGGCCGTGCGGATGCTGACGGCCTGATCCGCGGTCCGAGAACATCCCCGGCACGCGCCCGGCTCAGGCGCGGATGCTGTTCCAGGGCGAGCGCCGCTCCGGCACAGTGGAGACACCCACCGCAGGACGACGGTTCCAGTCATCCACCGAATCACTGTGCAGCCTGCGGACGATCCAGATGAAGTAGATCGAGGCCGGCATGCCCAGCAGGTCGAAGCCCAGGGTCGAACCATCGGTGGTGAACGCCTGCACCAGGTGCATCAGAGCGCAGGTCAGGAAAATGCCGACCAAGGCGACGCCTGACAGCGACCAGGTGCCCTCGTGCGCATGACGGCGCGATTGTGAGTCCGCCAGGTACCAGCCCACCATGCCATAAGTGATGGTGACGAAGAGGTTGGTGACCAGGATGAACGAGGTCAGGTCGCAGCCGGCGAATGCGGCCGCGCGCTGTGCCAGTGCCGCCGCCGTGCAGCTGATCCAGGCGGTCGCAACCGGTGGATATGCGATGGTACCGGCCGCGATCCAGCCTGTGGCCAGCGCGAAGGCGGTGATAGCCGCCACCGCCGCCCGGACTGGCAGGGTGAAAGTCCGGTCGCCGCGACCGTCCAAGGCTGCCTCAATGCGCAGCCAGATGAAAATGATGCCGGATGGCAGGCCGATCAGGGTCGCGGCCAGCATGGCGCCGGTGACCGGTTCGCCCTGCAGCACATGCCAGCCATGAATCAGATGATGCGGGCCGCAACTTGCGGCCATGACCACAAAGCCGATGCCGAAGCGCGACCAGCCGCGATGGCGGTACAGGCTGATGGTTTCCCATATCCCCATCAGGCACATCGTGCTGTAGGCGAGCCCGACCAGCAGGTTGCCGATGCCGATGATGCTGGCCGCGGGACTCACAGACGCCTGTCCGCCTTTCTTCTATCAGTGGCCGATTCCGGGTTCATCGGCGCGCCGATCTGGAACAGGAATTCATCGATGAAGTAGCGGCTGCCGCTGCGCGCCCGGGCTTTGCGCGCGATCATGCCCGCGCGCAGGTTCTGCTTCACCGGAGGCTGCCACAACCGGGCGTCGAGCAGCGGCGGTATCTGTTCAGGCGGCAGGGGCCGGGACAGCAGGTAGCCCTGGGCCACCTCGCAGCCCATCTGCTGCAGCAGTCCGGCCTGATCGGCATTCTCGACGCCCTCGGCGATCACGTGCTTGCCCATGGCGCAGGCGAGGCTGAGGATCGAGGACACGATGGCGGTGTCGCCGGGCTCGCTGCCCAGGCCATCGATGAAGCTGCGGTCGATCTTCAGCACTTCCGCCGGCAGGTCGCGCAGCCGCGCCAGGGAGGAATGCTGTGTGCCGAAGTCGTCGATCGCGATGTAGACACCCATGCGGCGGATGGCGCTAAGCACCGCCACGGTGTCCTCCGTGGCACTCATCAGCGCCCCCTCGGTGAGTTCCAGGCACAGCGCCGTGGAGTCGATGCCCGTGTCGGCCAGGATCTGGGTGAGTTCGTCCGCGAAGCCGGGGTCTTCCAGCTGGCGCGGGGACAGATTGACCGTCATGCTCAGGGAGCGTCCGGACCCGGGGCTCGACCACTGCGCGAGCTGCCGGCAGGCCTGGCTCAACACCTGCCGGCCGAGTGCCACGATCAATCCGCAGTCCTCGGCCACCGGGATGAAGTCGGCGGGGGAGATCACGCCGCGCTGCGGGTGATGCCAGCGGGCCAGCGCCTCCGTGCCCACGATGTATCCGGTGTTGAGATTCACCTGCGGCTGGTAGATGACACGGATCTGCGCTTCGCGCAGTGCCACGCGCAGGTCTGATTCGATCTGCACCCGGCGTGCGATCTGGGTGTGCAGTTCCTCGTTGAACAGCTGCAGCCGGCCGCGGCCGCGGCCCTTGGCAGCGTACAGTGCCGTGTCCGCCTCGCGCAGCAGCTGATCGCTGGACTTGGTGCCGGGCGTGCAGTGCGCGACGCCGACGCTGGCGGATACCACCACTTCCCGACCGGCCACCGTCAGGGGTTCGGCAATGACGGCCATGATGCGCGCGCCCAGGGTGGTGCCAGCGTCGGCCCCGGCACGCGGATGCAGCACGACCAGCTCATCACCGCCGAAGCGGCTCACGGTGCCGACATCTTCCACACAGGCGCTGATGCGATGGGCCATTTCACGCAGCACAATGTCACCGCTGCCGTGGCCCAGGGAGTCATTCACCAGCTTGAAGTTGTCGAGGTCGACAAACAGCACGGCGATCCCCGTGGCGTCATCGGGGGTGCGGGCGAGTTCGTATTCGAGCCGCTCCAGCAGCACGCTGCGGTTCGGCAGCCCGGTCAGGCTGTCGTGGGTGGCAGCATGCAGCAGGCGCCGCACCAGATCGCGCAGCGACTCGTCCTCCTGGCTGCCGCCCGGAGGGGTGTCGAGATGCTGCAAGCCTGGTACGTGTCGTGTCGGCAAAATGGCTCCGCCAGCAGGTCAGGCTGTCCTGCTGGGACCTTAGCAAACACGGCGCGACGTATTAAGTGCGGCCGGTCACGGTTGGCGGGTGTCGAACTTGTTCTTGGACTAGGCTGTACCCCGCCGCGCGCCCGCCGTTGCCCCGGCCTGGGCTGCGGCCAACGCGGTCATGTTCAGCACGCGGCGGTAGGTCGAGGACGGGGTCAGCACATGTGCCGGCCGCGCCACGCCCATGAGGATGGGACCGACCGTGGTGCCCTCGCCGGTCACGACCTTGAGCACGTTGAACAATATGTTGGCGGCGTCGATGTTGGGGCAGATGAGGATGTTGGCCTCGCCGGACAGCTGGCTTTCCATCAGCATGGCGCGGCGGATGACCTCGGACAGGGCCGCATCTCCGTGCATTTCGCCGTCGCACTCCACCTCCGGGTTCTGGCGGCGGAACAGGTCGAAGCCGTCGCGCACACGCTTGGCCGACTCGCGCCGCGAGGAGCCGTAGTTCGAGTGCGACAGGAACGCAACCTTCGGGGTCATGCCGAACAGGCGCACCTCGCGCACGGCCTGCCGGGCGATGCAGGCCAGCAGTTCCGCCGACGGCGTTTCGTTCACATAGGCGTCGGCGATGAACAGCGTGCGCTCGCCGACGGACACACCCGAGAGCGCCGCCAGCGCCGTTTCACCCGCCCGCAGGCCGATGATGTCGCGGATGTGCTCCAGGTGCGAGTCGTAGCGGCCGTACAGACCGCACAGCATGCCATCGGCATCGCCCAGGTTCACCATCAGCGAGGCGATGGTGGTGGTGGAGCGCAGCACGGCGGCCTTGGCGGCGTCCGGGCTGACGCCACGCCGGCCCATCAGGCGGTGGTAGGCCTGCCAGTACTGCTTGAAGCGCGGATCGTCGTCCTGGTTCACCACGCCCACGTCCACCCCGAGCTTCATGCGCAGCCCCGCCTTCTTGATACGCGCCTCCATCACCGCCGGGCGGCCGATGAGGATGGGCGAGGCGAGCCCCTCGTCCAGCGCCGTCTGGGCGGCACGCAGCACGCGCTCGTCCTCGCCTTCAGCGAAGGCAATGCGCTTGGCCCGCGAGGCGCGCGCGGTGCCGAACACCGGCCGCGTCAGCATGCCGCCGGAGGAGAACTGGCGTGCCAGCTGCTGCCGGTAGGCCTCGAGGTCCGCGATCGGGCGGGTCGCCACGCCGGAGGCCGCCGCCGCGGCAGCCACCGCCGGCGCGATGCGCAGGATCAGGCGCGAATCGAACGGCTTGGGAATGATGTAGTCGGTGCCGAAGGCCAGGTCCTGGCCGGCATAGGCGCTGGCGACCTCCTCGCTGATCTCGGCCTTGGCCAGGTCGGCGATCTCCTTGACGCAGGCGAGCTTCATCTGCGCGGTGATCTTGGTCGCGCCCGAGTCCAGCGCGCCCCGGAAGATGTACGGGAAGCACAGGACGTTGTTGACCTGGTTCGGGTAGTCCGAGCGGCCGGTGGCGATGATGCAGTCCGGGCGCGCCTCCCTGGCCAGCTCGGGGCGGATCTCCGGCTCCGGATTGGCCAGCGCGAGGATGATCGGCTTGGGGGCCATGCCCTTGACCATTGCCTGCGACAGCACGCCGCCGGCCGAGCAACCCAGGAACACGTCGGCGTCCGGCATGACGTCGGCGAGGGTGCGCAGGGCGGTCTTCTGCGCATAGCGGGCCTTCTCCGCGTTGAAGTCGCCCCGACCCTCGTAGATCAGGCCCTTGGAATCGCAGGCGAAGACGTTGCCGCGGTTGAGTCCCAGGCCGACCAGCAGGTCGAGGATGGCGATCGCGGCGGCGCCGGCCCCCGAGACCACCAGCTTGACCTGGCCGATGTCCTTGCCCACCAGCTCCAGCCCGTTGTGGATCGCCGCCGCGGCGATGATGGCCGTGCCGTGCTGGTCATCGTGGAACACCGGGATGTTCAACCGCTCGGTCAGCTTGCGCTCGATGTAGAAGCACTCCGGCGCCTTGATGTCCTCCAGGTTGATGCCGCCGAGCGTCGGCTCCAGGGAGGCGATGATGTCGATCAGCTTGTCCGGGTCGCGCTCGGCCAGTTCGATGTCGAACACGTCGATGCCGGCGAACTTCTTGAACAGCACCGCCTTGCCTTCCATCACCGGCTTCGCCGCGAGCGGGCCGATGTTGCCCAGTCCCAGAACGGCGGTGCCGTTGGAAATCACCGCGACCAGATTGCCG
>DAIDKA010000069.1 GCA_027451085.1 Gammaproteobacteria bacterium | reverse complement strand
CGAGCGCTGGCAGAAGAAAATCCGCAGGCCATCGCCCATGCCGCTGGTGACCTGATCCGTACGGCCGGAGCAGTCATCATAGTTGATGACATAGTATGGTGCTCCGCCATCGGGCCGTCGGGTGAAGGCGACGCCGGCCATATGGGTGTGCTGCAGCATCGGCTGTATGAAGATCTGGTCGGCGCCGTCAGCGGAGCCGCTGAAGGAATCCACCACCCGATCGATGGCGTCGGCGATGGCGGCCCGGCCGGATACATTCAGGATCGAGTCGTACATGCCGGCCCGGGAGCCGGCGCTGGAGTCTTCGCTGCGTGAACTGCTGCGCACGATCACGCTGCCAGACGCCCAGCCGGCGGCCGTTACACGCGCAAGTACCGCCTCCCGATCGAGGCGCCATTCAGCCAGGCAGCAGCGTATCTGCGGCAGGATGTGCGCGGAGCGCAGCAGCGGCTGCAGCCGCTCCAGCGTCTCGGCCTTGGTTCCGAAATCCACGGCGGGGGCGGAGCTGTCAGGGCCGGCCTTCGCCGTGGCGACAAAGCGGGACCAGATCTGCTCAACGGCGGCCGCTGCCTCGAGCGTGCCGTGATTGTCGATCACGAGGTCCGGCTGCTGCGGGAATTCGGCCGCGATATCGAGTCCCACGACGTTGGAAATCCGCGCTTCCCTGGCGCTGCGGTAGATGCCCTTGGAATCGCGGCGCATGAGTTCTTCGAGCGGCACCCGCAGATAGATTTCGTGGTACCCGGGGGTGTTGGCGCGGTTCCAGTCCTGGACCTCGTGAAACAAGGACATCGTGGCGCAGACAACATCGTGACCCTGGCTTGCAAGGAGCTTACAAAGCCGGGCGTTGCGCATGGCGGAGCGACGACGACTGGACGGCGTGTGGCCCAGGTCTTCCGAAACGACTTCGCGTAAAATGTCGCCGTCCAAGTATAGCGCCGGGCGTCCTTGCTGCCGCAGGCGCCGCCATAGTTCGCTGCCGACTGTGCTTTTGCCGGAACCCGACAGTCCGGTGATCCAGAACACGTGTCCATGCCGAGCATCGATGGCCGGTTCGGGCGCAGTGTGCGGGGAGGTTGCCAGCTGCACGGTCATTTACGCGGTCCGCATGTAAGATGGTGGCTGAAAATACAGTATGCCCTCCATCACTGTCATCCAGCTGAAATCAAAATGTAGTAGCGGCGCTACAGTTCTGTGAAATGATCGACTTTTGCCGCGGGTCGTTGACGGAGTTTGTGCGCTTGCGTAGCTTTTTCTTAAGTGCGGGCCCCGGACAGTTCTCAGGTTGTCACATGACCACGCGGTGGTCGTCGGATGGGTCCGCGGCCCATCCTGTCCGGTCAGAGTGGCCTGGCACTTGCATCCGCTGACCTTGCGCGTGCAAGCCGGCACGCAAGGACCATCACCAAGGTTTGTATGCAACTCATAGCCGTAGTCGGGGCAGGATTTTCGGGTGCCGTAGTCGCACACGAACTGGCGCAGCGCGGCTACCGGGTTGAGGTATTCGAAACGCGTTCTCATGTGGCCGGGAACTGCCATACCGAGCGCGACCCCGAAACCGGTGTGATGGTCCATGTCTACGGGCCTCATATCTTTCATACCAGCAATGAACTCGTCTGGAATTACGTCCGCAAGTTCGACGAATTCATGCCGTTCACGAACCGGGTCAAGGCGGTTTCCAGGGGCAGGGTGTATTCGCTGCCTCTCAACCTGCTGACCATAAACCAGTTCTTCGGCAAGACCCTGTCCCCCCGGGAGGCTGAGGCGTTTGTGCGCTCGCTGGGCGACAGCTCCATCGAGGAGCCCAGGTCCTTCGAGGAGCAGGCGCTGAAGTTCGTGGGGCCTCAGCTGTATGAGGCCTTCTTCAGGAACTACACCCTGAAGCAGTGGGGTATTTCCCCCGCGGAACTGCCGGCAAGCATCCTGAAGCGGCTGCCCATCCGTTTCAATTACGACGACAACTACTACAACAGCCGTTACCAGGGCATGCCAAAGAACGGCTATACCTGCATCGTGGAGCGGATGCTCGACCATCCAAACGTGGCCGTGCACTTGAATTCGGTGTTCACGCGAAGCATGGCTGCGGATTACAGCCATGTCTTTTACAGCGGTCCGATCGATGCCTGGTTCGGCTTCAACGATGGCCGGCTGGGCTACCGCACCCTCGACTTCGAGGTTGAACGCCTGGAGGGTGATTTCCAGGGCAACGCGGTCATCAATTACTGTGACGACACCGTTGCCTACACCAGGATCTCGGAGCACAAGCATTTCAGCCCCTGGGAGACCCACGACAGGACCATCATCTACCGTGAGCACAGCCGCAAGTGCGAGGCAGCTGACACACCGTACTATCCGATCCGGCTGATAAACGACAAACAGCTGCTGGGCCGGTACCTTGAGCGTGCGAAAGCTGAAAGCGGGGTCACCTTCCTGGGAAGACTGGGTACCTACCGCTACCTGGATATGCACGTGACCATCGCGGAGGCGCTCGACGTGGTGAATGGCTTTCTGGAGTGTGAGCAGCAGCAGCGGGCCGCGCCTTGCTTCTTCGTTGACCCGTTATGAGCATGCGGAGTCTCGCGGGCGGCCGCGTCAAGCGCCTCGGCAGGAAGTATTCGGGTCTGGTCCGCTTTGGTGTCGACAATCTGATGCTCGCGGTGCGCGGTGGCAGTGCCTCCAGGGTGTGCATGGCGCTGGTCAGCGACGGCAAGGAATACACCAGCGAGCAGCAGCTTTTCCCCTTCTCCGCTTTCAGGCAGCCTGTACGCGATCGCCTGTCCGTCGTTTCCCGCCGCCTGGACCTGCGCGAAGTGCTGGCCAGCCCGAGGTCGATGCTCGCTCCGTTCTCCGTGATAGGGGTGAAGCTGGGGTTCCGCACGCCGCGGCAGGAGGTCCTGGATGCGGTGCGAGCCATACGCGCCGCAACGGCGGGCCGGGAGTTGATCTACTTCGACGGCGACGACGACCTGGGCGTGCAGTGGCCCGAGCTGATCGAGCATGTCGACCTGTACGTCAAGAAGCACGCATTTCGTGATCGTCAGCAGTACCTGAGCCGGTTTGTAGGCAAGAGCAACCTCACCGACTACGTCAGCCGTGAATTCGGTCAGTCCTTCGAGGATGACCCGATCGCAACGCACAGCAGTCCGGTCAGTGCTGAGCAGCTGCATAAGATCGTCGTCGGCTGGAATCTCGCTTTTGACGAAAAGATAATCCGCCTCCGCGGGGCCTTGCAGTCGAATGGACCATGGCCGGATCGTGCCGGCGATATCGTGTGCCGCGCGGCAATGCCACCGGACTGGCTGCGGAACCTGCGGGCCGGGGTGGAAGCCCCGCTGCGCAGCCTGGAGGGCAGGTACAAGGTCATCATCCCGAACAAGCGGGTGCCACCGGAGATTTACTTGAACGAGATGCTGAGCAGCAAGATCTGCGTGAGTCCGTTCGGGTACGGCGAGATCTGCTGGCGCGACTTCGAAGCCGTGCTGTGCGGCTGCCTGCTGGTGAAGCCAAGCATGGATCACGTCGAGACCTATCCGGATATCTTCAGGGCCGGCGAAACCTACGTGCCGGTAAAATGGGATTTTTCTGACCTCGAGGACAGGTGTGTCCACTATCTCGCGCACCCGCAGGAGCGGCAACGGATTGTCGAGAACGCCCGGCAGGCGCTGGAATCGGCGTATGCCGAGGGCTTTGCCGACAGGGTGCGAATGCTGCTCGGTGAGTAGCAGCCGCGCCCTGTTCACGTGGAAAGTCCGGTTGCCTCCGGGCGAGTGAGCTGCCCGTGGTTCGGATGCTGGCGGAACCGTGGGATGTCTGAGAGCGCTTCATGGAGCGCGGCGGAAATCCTGTCGAGCATCGAATACCGCACGCGGTACATGGCGCGCTTTTTGGACGGGATTTCCTCGACGGATCGCATGGGCGTGGTGGTTGCCAGGGCAAAAAAGCCATCCTCCCGCAGCAGCCCCCCACGCTCGATCCAGGCGTGATCGTATGAGGAGTTGACCGGATCTTCTCCCACCCATCGCTGGCTGTAGGCGCTGAAGTGATGGCGGCTGGCGTCGGAGATCGCCAGGATATGTGCCGCGCCCCATTTGCGGCACAGCATCCGGAAGATCTCGAACAGCAGGTCCCGCGGCCTCATCCCCGCGGCGGCCTTCGTCAGCTCACGGTAGAGCAGGCCGTCATCGTTGTTCTGCACGCCCTGCAATCCACCCACGTGGGCCACAAGCAGGCTGCCTTCGTAGCCGAGGCAGAATGAAATCGTGTAGATGCGCCTGTTCCCCAGCCAGAGCGAAATGGCGAGGATTCCGTCACGTAGCAGCCAGGACGGTGCGTCGATCGTTGCGTGCAGTCCGGGTCTTATGCCCGAGAGGTTTATCAGCTCCAGGAATTCAGCCGGGCCCACTTCGAGAATCCCGCCCAGGGCGCCGATGGCAATGAAGTGATTCCTGATTTCATCCAGCCGGCGGGTGGCGTTCCAGCGTGCCGATATCAGCGGGGTGAGGACTGTCTGCCTGATTTCAGGCCGGTCATGCAGGAAGCGATGAATCAGCTGCGGCCGGGGGATCTGGCTGAGCTGGTTGAGTTGGCGCCAGTGGCGTCCGGTCTCGCAGGCAAGGGCCACGAGGCGTGAAGCGTTCTTGTGCGCGCGCCTCACAGCACCCATTGCCACAGCCTGCGCCCCCCGATTCGATCCATGAACCTTTCAGCGATCTTATACTCCGGGGTTATGCTGTATCAACTCACCAAGTGCGATGTGTTTCCTTGTATCGGATGTGGATCATTGTTAGGTTTTTAAAATGACATAATCTGCCGGCGCGCCTGCCTGCGTTTGCAGCGGCCCAGCAAAAAGGGCCCCGGAGGGGCCCTTTTTGCTTTGCACCAGGTGCTGCAGGCGGCTGCTTATCCCAGCGCCTTGTCCACCTTGTCCAGTTGCGCGCTGAACGCGGCCGGCAGGCGCGAGCCGTACTGCTCCAGGTACTTGCGGAACTCGCCGACCTCG
>DAIDKA010000068.1 GCA_027451085.1 Gammaproteobacteria bacterium | reverse complement strand
CGCGCCGCGCTCGATCCGCAGCGCACGGTTGCCGAGACCATCAGCCCCGGTTCGGACTGGGTGGAGATCGCAGGACAGCGCAAGCACATCTCCAGCTACCTGGCGGATTTCCTGTTCGAACCACGCCGCGCCGGATCACCGGTGAAAATGCTGTCGGGCGGTGAGCGCAACAGGCTGCTGCTGGCGCGGCTGTTCGCGCGCCCCGCCAACCTCCTGGTGCTGGACGAGCCGACCAACGACCTGGACATCGACTCGCTGGAGCTGCTGGAGCAGACGCTGATGGATTATCCAGGCACTGTGCTGCTGGTGAGCCACGACCGGCGCTTCCTCGACAACATCGTCACCCAGTGCATCGCCGCCGAAGGCGCAGGCTTCTGGCGTGAATACGTCGGCGGCTACAGCGACTGGCTGCGGCAACGGCCGGCCGGCGCAGCCGCGGCGCCTGCACGGCCGGCGTCATCCCCCGCTGCGGCCGTGGTCAAGGACAGGCCCAGGGGCAGGCTGAGCTACAAGGACCAGCGTGAACTGGATCTGCTGCCGCAGCAGCTGGAACAGCTGGAAGCCGAACAGTCGCAGCTGCTGGCGCGCATGGGTGACCCGCGCTGGCGCCAGTGCGGCCCGGACGCCATGCGCGCCGACAGCTCCCGCGCCGCCGAACTCGAACGGCTGCTGCAGCAGAAATTCAGCCGCTGGGAGGAACTCGAGGCCCGCTCTACTAGAACACGGACCAGCCCTTGAGCTTGAAGGTCATGTTGCATTTGAGATCGGCGTCATCGGCCCGGGCCCCCATGCACCCCAGCAATGCAACCACGCCAAGGGCCATCGCGCCCGCGTGTCTGTATTTCATGGCCGTTCTCCTCATTGCTTGCAAAACCGTCCAGGCGCGATCTTACACGGGCAGCTATGACGGCCGGAAAACACAGCCGTCGCCAGACTGCGACGTGCGGCCGCCGACGATGTCATAGAATGGCCACCTTCTGCGGCCATCGCCCGCGCCCACCGCCAGCCCGCACGCAACATGTCACTGCGCCGACTTGTCCCCGCCCTGGTGTCCACGGTCCTGGTTGCCGCCGGCTGCGGCCCGTCAAAACCCCCGGGCCCGCCACCCACCCCCGCGGTCACCGTGATGCGGATGCAGTCGCAATCCCTGCCGCTCACCCGCGAGCTGGTCGGCCGGCTGTCGTCGCTGCGCACCGCAGACGTGCGCGCCCGCGTGCCGGGTATCCTTGTCAAACGGCTTTACACCGAGGGCAGCGAGGTCAAGGAAGGCCAGCCGCTGTTCCAGATCGATCCGGAGCCGTACGAGGCGGCGCTCGATGCGGCCGAGGCCGCGCTCGCCCAGGCGCAGGCCAATGCCCTCAAGGCCCGTGCGGATGCCGGACGGGCCCGCAAGCTCGGGCCCAGTGGCCTGATGTCCAACCAGGATGTCGACACCGCGGTGGCCACCGAGCTTTCCACCGCGGCACAGGTGAAACAGGCCGAGGCCAACCTGCGCACCGCCCGCATCAACCTGGGCTATGCCCGCGTCACCGCGCCCATCAGCGGCCGTTCCGGCCAGCAGCGCGTCACCGAGGGCGCGCTGGTGGGCCAGGGGGATGCCACGCTGCTGACCACCATCGATCAGATCGATCACCTGTACGTGAACTTCGACCGCCCGGCGGACGAAATCCTGCGCCTCAGACTCCAGCAGGCCAACGGCCAGGTCACCCTGCTGGCGCCCGACAAGGCGCTGCTGCAGATCATCCTTCCCGACGGTTCCACCTACCCCATCAAGGGCAGCGTCGATTTCGACGATGTCATCGTCGATCCGACCCAGGCATCGCTGGCCTTCCGCGGCATCATCCCCAACCCCGACCGGCAGCTGATGCCGGGCCTGTTTGTCACCGTCCGCCTGCTGCTCGGCCGGCAGAACCATGTGTTCCTGGTGCCCCAGGCCGTGGTCCGGCGCGACGGCGCCGGCGCCTACGTACAGGTGGTCGGCGCGGACGGCAAGGTCGCACGCCGCGACATCCGGGCCGAGTCCGTGTCCGGCACCAACTGGGTCGTCACCAGCGGCCTGGGCGACGGCGACCGCGTAATCACGACCGACATCGACAGCATGCGTCCCGGCGAGAAAGTGACCATCACGGCCACGACACCTCCTCCGCCAGCCGGCGGCGCCCCGCAGGCGCAGGCCACGGGCGCTTAAGCGCATGGCGCGGTTTTTCATCGACCACCCGGTATTCGCCTGGGTCATCGCCATCCTCATCAGCCTGGCGGGCGTGCTGTCGATCGTGCGCCTGCCCATCGAGGCCTACCCCAACATCGCCCCGCCGCAGATCCAGGTCTCGGCGACCTACCCCGGAGCCAATGCTGACACGGTGGAAAAGACCGTCACGCAGGTCATCGAGCAGCAGCTCACCGGCCTGGACCACCTGCTCTATTTCAATTCCACGTCGAATTCCAAGGGCAGCGCCACCGTCACGCTGACCTTCGACACCGGCACCGACCCGGACACGGCCCTGGTGCAGACCCAGAACCGTGTGCAGCTGGCGCAGCCGCGCCTGCCCGCGGAGGTCATCGCGCAGGGCCTCACCGTGCAGAAGGCCAGCAACAACAACGTGGTGGTCGTCGCGCTGCGGTCGACAGACGGCAGGATGAGCCCCTACGAGCTCAGCAACCTGATGTCCTCGCGGGTGCTGGATCAGATCGAGCGCATCAACGGCGTGGCCAACGTGCAGCAGTTCGGCTCCGAATACGCCATGCGCATCTGGCTCAACCCGGACAAGCTGCACGCCTACGGCATGTCGCCGGCGCAGGTGGTGCTGGCGGTGCAGAACCAGAACGTACAGGTCGCAGCCGGCAACATCGGCGGCATGCCGACGGTGCCGGGCCAGGAGCTGTCGGTCACGGTCAACACGCCGGGCCGCTTCACCAGCATCGACCAGTTCAGGAACATCATCCTGCGCAGTGATGCCAACGGCACCATGGTGCGGCTCAAGGACGTCGCGCGGGTGGAGCTGGCGCCCTACACCTACGGTCTCGACATCCGCATCGACGACAAGCCGGTGGCCGGCGCGGGCATCTCCGTGCTGCCGAGCGCCGATGTCCTGAAGGTGGTGCAGGCCATCCGCGACCGCATGAACCAGCTGCAGCCCAGCTTCCCGCCGGGTGTCACCTGGCTGACGCCGTTCGACGCCACCCAGTTCATCACGGTTTCCATCCATGAGGTCGTGCTCACCCTG
>DAIDKA010000067.1 GCA_027451085.1 Gammaproteobacteria bacterium | reverse complement strand
CTGGCCGTCGAACGCCAGGCGCGAACCGGAAGTGGAGCCGGAGCCCGCCGTGAACAGCGTCCGCAGGTGCGTCACGGCATGGCCGTCGAGCCGGCCCCGCAGCAGCGTGATGCGGCTCTGCTGACGCACCGGCGGCTTCGCATCCGCGGGCGGCGGATCGCCCGCCTGGTTGAACGTGAAATACACCAGGTGGTTCTGCGCGAACTGCGGATCCAGCGCAACGTCCTGCAACCCCCCGTTGCGATAGCCTGGCGCCGGTGGCAGGCCGCTGACGGGCTCGGGATCAAGCACCGCAGTGCCCGGGGCGCCACCGACATGGTGCACCAGGCGCAGCGCCCCGCCCCGCTCCGACACCAGCGCATCACCCCACGGCAGCAACGCCACCGCAAAGGGATGCTTGAGGCCGCGAACCACGACCACCGCCCGGATCTTGTGCTGCTCGCCGGTGTCGAACACGTAACTGGGCTGGTCCAGTGTCACCGGCGCGATGCCGATGTCCAGCTGCTGCGCCCCGGCGCCCGCTGCAAACAGGCCCAGCGCCACTGCAAACATGCTTCGCTTCATTTAAGTGCCGCTCCCACGATCTGCTGTGCCTCTGCAAATATCCGCTGCAGATGCTCCGGCCCCTGCAGGCTCTCGCCATAGATCTTGTAGATCGGCTCGGTGCCCGAGGGCCGCGCGGCGAACCAGCCATTGGCCGTCACCACCTTGAGGCCGCCGATCACCGCGCCATTGCCCGGCGCCTTGGTCAGGATGCCGGTGATGGCGTCACCGGCCAGCGAGGAACTCCTGACCTGCTCAGGCGACAGTTTCGACAGCGCCTTGCGCTGCTCGGAGTTCGCCGGAGCATCCACGCGCTCGTACGCCGGATTGCCCAGCTCACGGGTTATCTCTGCATACAGCTGCGAGGGATCCTTGCCCGCGCATGCAGTGATTTCGCCGGCGAGGAGGGCCGCGGCGATGCCGTCCTTGTCCGTGGTCCACACTGAACCATCCCGCCGCAGCAGCGAGGCGCCGGCGCTCTCCTCGCACACGAAGCCCAGCGAGCCACCCACCAGGCCGTCGACAAACCATTTGAAGCCCACCGGGGTCTCGAAGACCTTGCGGCCGGCCTTGGCTGCCACGCGGTCCAGCATCAGGCTGGTGACCACGGTCTTGCCCACCGTTGCCGTCGTGCTCCACCGCGGCCGGTTGCCCAGCAGGTAGTGCGCCGCCGCCGCCAGGTAGTGGTTCGCAGGCATGAGCCCTGCGCTGCGGGTGACGATGCCGTGGCGGTCATGGTCGGTGTCACAGGCAAAGGCGATATCGAAGCGCTCGCGCAGGCCGATCAGGCCCTGCATCGCGTGCTGCGAGGATGGGTCCATGCGGATCCTGCCGTCCCAGTCCAGCGTCATGAAGCGGAAGGTGGGGTCCACCGCCGGGTTGGTGATGGTGAGATCCAGGCCGTATCTGTCCGCGATCACCGGCCAGTAGTGCACACCCGCGCCACCAAGCGGGTCCACGCCCATGCGCACACCCGCGGCCTTGATGGCCGCCAGGTCGATCACCGACGCCAGGTCATCGACATAGCTGCCAAGGTAGTCGTGCCGCCGCGTGGTCGGCAATTTCAACGCCTGCCCGTAGGAGATGCGCCTGATGCCCGCGAGCTTCGCGGCCAGCAGTTCGTTGGCCCTGGCCTCGATCCAGCCGGTGACAGCGGTATCCGCCGGCCCGCCGTTGGTGGGGTTGTACTTGAAGCCGCCACTATCCGGCGGATTGTGCGACGGGGTGATGACGATGCCGTCGGCCAGCCCCGAGGTGCGGCCGCGGTTGTAGGTCAGGATGGCGTGGGAGATGACCGGCGTGGGGGTGTAGTCGGTGCGGCCGTCCGGCAGCATGAGCGTCACCCCGTGGGCAGCCAGGACCTCCACCGCGGTGACAAACGCCGGCTCGGACAGTGCGTGGGTGTCCATGCCCAGGAACAGCGGCCCGTCCACACCCTGGCCGCGCCGGTAGAGGGCGATGGCCTCACTGATCGCCAGGATGTGCGCCTCGTTGAATGAGCCCTGCAGCGAGCTGCCGCGATGCCCCGAGGTGCCGAAAGCCACCCGCTGGTCGGCCACGGCGGGGTCCGGTGCATCGGTGTAGTAGGCGCGCACGAGCCGCGGGATGTTCACCAGCAGCGAAGCTGGAACGGGCTTGCCAGCGAGGGCGTTGATCGTCATGCTGTGAGGTTCCCCAACGTGCTGAAACAGTTGCGGCGGCCGGGCCACAGGCCAGGACCGTCCCGCTGGCGGCATTCTAACCCCTCGATCCATGCAAAAAAGACATCTGCGGTTGGCCATCACCCTGGGCCTGTTGTCGGCGATCGGTCCGTTCGCCATCGACATGTACCTGCCCGCCCTGCCCCTGATCGGGCAGAGCCTGCATGCAGACACTGCCATCGTGCAGCTGAGCCTGACCGTGTTCTTCATCGCCGTGGGCGGCGGCCAGCTGCTCTACGGACCGCTGTCTGACATGTTCGGCCGCAAGCTGCCGCTGTACGTGGGACTGGCGCTGTTCGCAATCGGCAGCCTCGGCTGTGCGCTGGCCACCAGCGCACCCGTGTTCATCGGCTTCCGCTTCCTGCAGGGCCTGGGCGCCTGCGGCGGCATGGTCATTCCGCGCGCCATCGTGCGCGACATGTACACGGGCGTCGAAGCCACCGAACTGCAATCCATGCTGATGCTGGTGTTCAGCATCTCCCCGCTGCTGGCGCCGCTCACCGGCAGTTTCGTGATCCAGGCCTTCGGCTGGCGCGGGGTGTTCTGGACCGTGCTGGCCGCCGCCATCATCGGCTTCGGCATCCTGACCACTCTCGCGGAGTCACGGCCGCAGCAGATACGCGCCGCCAGCAGCCTGCGGAGCACATTCCATTCCTACCGGCGGCTGCTGTCGGACCTGCACTTCATCGGTGTCGCGCTTGTGGGCACCTGCGGCATGGCGAGTTTCTTCCTGTACCTGTCCAACTCGCCGTTCATCATGATCCAGCATTACCACCTCAGCCCCAGGCAGTACAGCCTGGCGTTCTCGATGAACGCCGCGTCGTTCTTCCTGGCGGCGCAGTTCAACGGCCGGCTGGCGGCGCGCATCGGCCTCAAGGGCCTGGTGCTGCAGGCCTCCACCGGATTCGCCGTGGCGATGCTGCTGCTCACGGCGGTGTTTGCCGCCGGAGTCGATCACCTGTGGATACTGATTGCGCTGCTGTGCTGCGGTTACGCGTTCCTGGGAATGACGACACCCACGGCGACGATACTGGCGCTGGAGGACCATGGCGCCATCGCGGGCACGGCTTCGGCCCTGATGGGCACGATGCAGTTCGGGGTGGGTTCCGTGCTGATGCTCGCCTCGGGCCGGTTCGCCGACGGCCGGCCGATGCCGATGATCATCGGCATCGCCGTGTGTGCGCTGCTCGCCATGGCCTGCGCACGGGTGGCACTGCGGCGTACCGCAGGCCACCGAGGCTGAAGGACGGCTACTTCAGGGCCTGGCTCTTGGACTCGATGGAAGCCAGCAGGTGCTTCCACGAACCCACGAAGGACTCCGCGCCCTGCGACTGCAGCGTCGCAGCCAGCCTGGTCAGATCGACACCGGCCTTGCCGAACGCCGCCAGCACCGCTTCGGCACCACCGCCATTGCGCGGCAGCACCGCTTTCATGGCACCGTGGTCCCCGAACGCCAGCAGCGTCTCCTCGGGCATGGTATTCACCGTGTTGGGCGAGGCCAGAGCGCCGATGTACAGCGTGTCCGGCACCGCGGGGTCCTTCACGCCGGTGCTGGCATAGAGCAGCCGTTGCGGACGGGCGCCCAGGTTTTCCAGCCGCTGCCAGCGATCCGAGTCCAGCAGGTCACGATAGGCCTTGTAGGCCTGAGTGCCGACGGCGATGCCCAGCTTGTTGGTCAGGTCCGCCGGCACCTGGCCGGCCACGGCACGGTCCCAGCGGCTGATGAACAGCGAGGCCACGGAGCGCACGTCCGGGCTCAGGCCTGCGGTCACCCGCCGTTCCAGGCCTCGCAGATAGGCTTCGGCGGCCGCCAGGTACTGCTGGGTCGAGAACAACAGCGTCACGTTGATCGGCACGCCGGCGAAAATAGCCTCCTCGATGGCGGGCAGTCCTTCCGGTGTACCGGGGATCTTGATGAAAAGATTGGGCCGCCCGGCCTTCGCGTGCAGCGATTTGGCCGCCGCCAGCGTTGATGCCGTGTCATAAGCCAGCAGCGGCGAGACCTCCAGCGAGACAAAACCATCCACTGAAGCGGTGCGGTCATACACCGGGCGGAACAGGTCGGCGGCCCGGGTGAGATCCGCGATGGCAAGCGCAAAGAAAAGATCCTCGACCGCCAGGCCCTTGGCAGCCAGCGCGCGGACATCGGCGTCGTACGAGGTGCTCTTGCTGATGGCGTTGTCGAAAATGGTCGGATTGGACGTCAGCCCGGTAACCGCCAATCCGCCGCCGATATAGCGTTCCAGTGTGCCGCTATCCAGCAGCGTACGGGTTATATTGTCCAGCCACAGGCTCTGCCCGGCGGCCGCCAGGGCCCGGGGCGCTTCACCGATTTTTCCAGTCATTGCATTTCCTCCACGACAATCCTCCGGATGGTACCGCAGGCGGGCGCTCAGGCTGTAAAATTGCGTCCGGACCACCGGCCTTACAAAACCTTTTCAGGAAATTCCCATGGCTGAACCAATCTCCAGCGCCGCCCTGGACCAGCTGTTCCGCAACGCCCGCACCCGCAATGGCTGGACCGATCGTCCTGTCAGCGATGCCCTGATCCACGAGTTGTACGACTTGCTCAAATGGGCGCCGACTTCCGGCAACGGCAGCCCCGCACGCTTCGTGTGGGTGCGCTCCGCCGAAGGCAAGGCGAAACTCGCCGCCTTGGCCATGGAAGGCAACCGTCCCAAGATCCTGGCCGCTCCCGTTACCGTCATCATCGGTCACGACCTCGACTTCGCCGACCATATGCCCCAGCTGTTCCCCGCCCGTGGCGAGGCGATGAAAGGCATGTTCAAGGCCAACGCGGCCCTGGCCGAGATCACTGCGTTCCGCAACGGCAGCCTGCAGGGCGCCTACCTCATCCTGGCGGCACGCGCACTGGGCCTGGACTGCGGCCCGATGTCCGGCTTCGACAACGCCGGCGTGGACCGCGAGTTCTTTGCCGGCACCCAGGTCAAATCCAACTTCATCTGCTCCCTGGGATACGGTTCGGATCAGAACCTGTACCCGCGCAACCCGCGCCTGACGTTTGCAGAGGCGGGCCGGTTCGCATGAGCCTGTCGTTGCGGGACCAGTTGCTCAAAGCCGGCCTGGTCTCCGAAAAGCAGGTGCAGGACGCCGAGCGTCAGGGTCAGCGCAAGCACTACCAGGGCCACAAGCAGCACAACCGCGAACAGCGCGCGGCCCCGTCGCAAAAGGACGTCGAGGCGCACAAGGCGCGGGAGGCCAAGGCCGCGCGTGACGCCGAGCTGAACCGCAGGCAGCAGGAAAAGCTCCGGCAGAAGCAGATGCACGCGCAGGTGCGCGAGCTGGTGGAGCAGAACAAGGTCGCCCGCCCCGACGTCGAGGACAGCTTCAGCTTCGTGTACAAGGGCAAGGTGTCGCGCGTGCGGGTGGACACCGCCCTGCGCGCCCGCATCACCAGCGGGGAGCTGGTCATCATACGTTGTGACGGCCGCTTTGAACTGGTGCCTCCGTCCGTGGCGGAGAAGATCAAGGAACGCGACGCCCGCGCAGTGGTCGACCTCAACGCCGGCAGCGGCGCGGACACGCCGCTGGACGAGGCCTACAAGGACTTCGTCGTCCCCGACGACCTCATGTGGTAGCCGGCCGATGGCCGGTGCACCGTAAGACGCACCCGCCTGGCGCAAAGCATCGAATCCTGCGCCTTATTGGCGCACGCCGTTGACGGTGGGGGCACCCGGGAGAGTATTACTGTTTTCAAGATCAGTAATAACGCCGGAGTGCCCCGTGGAACCTGTCCCGCAGCTGGCAAGACTGAGCGTCAGCCTGCCCGCCGAACTGCTGGCCCGGCTCGACGCCATGGTGGCCGAGCGCGCCCTGCCCAGCCGCTCGCAGATGATCGCCGAGCTCATCCGCCACGAGCTCGCCGAACACAGTGAGGGGCTCGCCGATGCGGTGCTCGCCGGCACGATCACCCTCATCTACCGCGCTGAGAACGGCCGCGTCCGTCAGGCGCTTGCCAGCACCCAGTCGGCCTACGTCAAGGAGATCATCTCCTCTCAGCACGTGCTGCTGGAGGACGACCAGTCACTGGAGGTGCTGCTGGTGCAGGGACCGTCGCAGCGCCTGCAGTCCCTGTGCGACAACCTGCGCAAGGTCCGGGGTGTGCAGCAGATCAAGCTGGCCACCACCACCGCGCTGCTGCCACCGCTGCATTCCCACGGCGTCGATGAACCCCTCCAGGCGGCACGTTCCGCGAGGAGCAGACGATGAGCTCCGGTACCGCCGATCCGCACGGTGCGCAGGCGCACGCCCGCGCCATGGCCGGCCTCCAGGTGGAGGCCATGCCCACCATTCCCGCAACTTCAGCGGCAGACCTGCCCC